>JAPLNB010000182.1 GCA_026693085.1 Planctomycetota bacterium
CCCCGCGTCTGATGATCCAGATGCACCACATGCAGCCGCAAATCCCCCCGCCCAAATCTCAGCAAATGCAAAAGCCCCACCGAATCCGCCCCCCCCGAAACCCCAACCGCATACGCCCCCGCCGCGACCGCGCCAACCGCCGAATTGAGCCGTGCATCGACCATTGCCACAGATTCTAACCACCCCACCGAAATCCGCTTTTCCAATTGCAAATCAAAAATCAAAAACCGAAAATACCTCCATGATGCCTCGCCCCGTCCTCATCGCCGCAACCATCCTGACTCTCGCCGCCAACCTCCGCGCCGCCGACGACCTTGATTGGCTCCTCAAGCAGCCCACCACCAAACCCGCCACCCAACCCTCCACTCAACCCACCTCCCCCTTCACCCAGAAATCCAACCCCGACGCCCGCGCCGGCGCCCTCACCCTCAGCAACGGCCAAACCCTCAAAGGCCAGATCGCCACCACCCGCGAAAACCCCCTCAGCATCTTCGACGACAAAAACAAAGAATACCGCGACGTCCCCCTCACCCTCATCAAGTCCCTTGAAGCCTCCATCAACTGGGAACGCGACGAAAAAGAATGGCAGTTCAAAGAAACCGGCTCCGACATCAAAGAATACAGCGGCAAAACCTACCCCGCCCGCGAACTCCAATACAAAGTCACCCTCCTCAACGGCCAATCCATCACCGGCGGCATCGTCGCCCCCCTCTACGTCTCCCAAAACGACAAACAACAGATGTTCGTCCTCAACAAGCGCCAAAAAGGCGACCTCGGCCAATCCCTCAAAGACCTGCTCTACATCAAACGAGTCGATTTCGACTGATTATTCCCGCTCGAAATATTTTCTGACAATATCCTGATACTCCGCCGGAACGCGCCCCTCCCTCATCGCCGCTCCCGCCTGCTCGCTCGCCGCCGCCCACCCCGCCATCCTCCACGCCGGCGCCGCATGTACCCCCGCCGACTCATTCCCCGCCGCCGCTCCCAACGCCCCGCGCCCCGCATTCCCATTCCCCATGCTCGCACCCGTCCCCGCCGCCGCAACTCCCCCCTCGCTGCCACGCGCTGCATTCGTCCCGCCACTCGTCAGCGGCTCGACCCGCCCCGCAGTCTGCGACCGTCCCGCGCCCGTCCCCGTTCCCTCCGCGTTCGCCATCTCCGTGCCCCCGCCCATCCGCCCCGATCCCTCAGCCACCGCCTTCGTATTCCGCGACGGATCAAATCCCCCTTCATCGCCGCCCGGATGGTCTACCCCAATCACCCCCACTGTGTTCCGCCTCATCGTCGCCCCACGCCCCGAGTTCTCACCCGCCCTCCCTCGCTCGTCGCCAGCGATCCCCGGCCCAGTCACCGCCGCCCGCGCCACAGCCTCCGATTCTACCGGATTCGCCGACAGAAACCCCAAAACCAAGCTCAACGCGCAAACCAGCCCGATCCCCCCCCATGCACGCCGCCCAAACCGGTTCAACACTACATCCGACACCCCCAGCCCCGCGCACCGGTCTTCTGCCACAGCCAGCACCGCAGCCGCAAGATCCTTGTCACCAAGACCTTGCCCACAAATCACCCACGCCGTCGATAGCAAATCGGCCAACCCAAGCTGCCGATCCGCCTCAATCGCGGCCTCAATTGGCCTTGCCCGGCGCAAAATGGCCCATATCCCCCCCACCACCGCACCCGAAACCATCATCACCCCCACCGGCAGCGAAACCCCTCCCCAACCATAATCGCTTATGAAAAACAGCATTATCGCCGACAGCGCCCCAATCGCCATTCCCACCCCACCCGCTTCGGCCATGCGCAGCACCAGCAGCCGCCAGTATACTCGACTAACGAACCGCTTGAGGTTGGCACAAGACTCAGACAAGCCCCGCCAATCTACAGAAAAACGGTCCAAAAATCCCAAAAAAACGCAACATTTGCACCAACGCCCCCCCATCCACTATCCCTGCCCCATCCCCAACTGCCCGCGTAACTCATGCACCGCTTGGCGGATACCCTCCAAGTGCGGATTGATCTCCAACGCCCGCTCATAGCACCTGACTGCCTCGGCCAGATCCTCCAAATGCGCATAACAATGCCCCAAGCCCGCCCACGCGCCGAAATGGCACGGCATCAACTCCGTCACCATCTCGCAATCCCGCTTTGACCGCTCAAAATCCTCCAACAGGTAATACGCAATCGCCCGCTGGTTATACGCCTCCGCAAACCCCGGCGAAAGCTCGATCGCCCGGTTGAAATGCATGATCGCTGTATCAAAGTCCCGATCGCTCAGGCAATGCGTACCTCTCGCCAACTCGCCATTCGTTGCAGGCGACCCGCACCGGAACCAGATCGACCACAGCGCATGCTCCGCCATCTGGTTCGTCATCGCGTCCGCGTCTCTCAGCCTCTCTGCAATGATCGGAATGCAACGGCCCCCCCCCACCAACGACAACGCCAGCGCCGCCACCTTACGCACATCATCATCCGGGCCCTTCAGCAGATCAGTTATCTGGTCCGGTGTCCAGTTCGCCTTCAGGTGAGACAACAACCCCTTCAGGTCTTTCGCCTCCAAGAGCGGCTTGACCGACGCTACGAAGAATCCCGGATCAATCGAAGAGCCTGGCACTTGCTTACTCTAGGCACTGCCCAACCGTCTTTTCCAGCAGCGGCCCATCGGCCAACCGCAGAAACAGCCCACGCATCCCTGTACCCACTTCTCAAACACGAACCCCCACAAAGCAATCCGACCCTTGCCGACCCCGCATCAAGGCCGCCAGTCGGTCGGCCGGCGGTTGCTGAAACTCACGTCCCGCTCCTGGTCCGCCTGCCGAGCTTCAGGACTGAACGGCGTAGCGTAATACCCACGCTGAACACCCTCCGAATCCCCAAGCTTCTGCGGCTCGTAGCCGGTCTCGGTCTTCATCGTGCACCCGCACACCAGCACCGCGCACGCCAGCATCATCCAGATCTTCATGGCCGTCTCCAGTCTCTCTGCGTCTGCTCCGACCCATCGTTTATATCCGATCCCCTGACGCGATCCAAGCTCGCCCAACCGCCTCGCCACCGCTTTCCTTTACCTCCGCTATCTCCTGCCCAAGCCACTAATGATGTATAGTACTCCCAGGAGATTCGAGGTTATGGCAAAGATCACCCCTCCTACAAACGTCCGCATCAAGGCTCTTCAGACCAAAAAGGCCATCGCCTCCGATCCCATGGCCTCAGGCAGCGGCACCCCCTGGGAAGATCGCGGCAGCATCGGAACCGCAAAAGCCTTCTTCCTCACCTGCCTCATGAGCATGAAAAGCCCCAAGCTCCTGTTCGGCTCCATCCGCCGGCTTGACAGCACCGGCGAAGCCAAGGCCTTCACCCTCGGCTGCGGAATGCTCTGGGGCATCGGCATCCTCCTTTCGGGGGTCATCCTGTTCGCCTACGCCGCCACCCGACCCAATGCGATTATCGATGCCCGTCTGTTTGCGATCCAATACGGCGCGCTGACGATCGGCATGGTGGCTGCCGTCTTCGTCCTCACGTGGTTGGCCGCCCGCATTCTCAATGCCCTGCTCGCGGCCGAGATGAAGACCAAGGTTCCTCCGTCGCTCATCGCCAATTTGCTCGCCTACTGCCTCGGGCCCTCGGTGCTTGCGGTCATCCCGTTCATCGGCGTGCCCGTCGCCGCCATTGGCATCCTGGCGCTCATGATTGTCGCATGCATCTCACGCCTTCACGTCTCCACTCGCGGCGCGGTCACGTGTTCCATCATCACTTTCGGAGCCATCCTGATGATCGTCGTGATCGTGGGCGCGTTGTGGTGGGCGCTCGCCTGGCAGGAATGGTGCGAGATTAAGCCCCCACCACCGCCCCCGGTCATCAGATACCTGCAATGATGCATGATCGCGTGCGGCAACGCCTCCTCTACCGCATCCATCGTCGCTACCAGACTCACACCCATGGGATCAAGCTCGGGCCCGTCGAGTTCAACTTCACCCGCATCGCCGATCCCGATCGCGTCCTCGACCAGGTCGCCGCTGAAGAAGACCGCCGTGAACTCGCCCGCGGCCGTCGCGCAACCGACGACGAGCTGCACCTCCCCTACTGGGCCGAACTCTGGGACAGCGCCACTGCAATTGGGCAATTCATCGTCAATCTCCATCACCCGCTCGCCGCACCCCAGGCCAACACACAACCCCTTGGCACTGTCCTGGACATGGGCTGTGGGATGGGTTTCGCCGGAACCGTTGCCGCCGCCCTTGGCGCTCGCGTCCTCTTCGCCGACCTGGAAACACCCGCCCTGCTCTTCGCCACCCTCAATAGCCTCCCCTGGCGCCACCGCGCCCGCGCACGCCGCCTCGATTGGCGCCGCGATCAGCTCGGCCAGCAATTCGATCTCATCCTCGGCGCAGACATCCTCTACGATCGCTCACAATGGCCATACCTCGAACCCTTCTGGCGCAACCACCTGGCTCCCGCCGGACATATCCTCCTCGGCGAGCCCGGCCGCCAGACCGGCGACCTGTTCATCCCCTGGATCACTGAACAACGCTGGCGACTCGAACAATTCGAGCAACCCGTCCCCACACGCCCACGCCCCGTCCGAATCCTCCGCTTGAGCCCGCCACAACCCTAGCCACCGGCAGTCAAATGCCCCAACATCTGCCACCGACAGGCAAGCTGCGCTACAGCCGGTCCGAAACAGCTCGCCTCTTCGCCAAACCCCTGAACGACCCCCCTGCCCGGTATCATCAAACTGCCCGGAGCCGGTGACTCCGCGTTCCTGGAAACTCCATGGAAAAAGCCCGCCGGCCTTTGCCTGCGAGCTTAATGCACGGACTGTCCGCCTGTGCCGTGTGAAAGCTGTTTAGTCAAACCCTGTCAATAGGTGGGTGATTGGCCGATCAGGAGAGTTCTCCTGTCTCGTCACGCCTTTCGCTTCCCGTCTCGACCTGCCCGAAAAACGTCTCAGGCAAGTACCGCGGTCGTGCGGCCAGCGTGCGTCAATCCCCTAGGGTTGCTTATCGGTTTAACCAAAATCAGCGCTCTCAATCTCGTACACGACAGATCATCCGCACTTCTTCATAGTATCGTCAGTCCCCTTTCCCGGCAACAAAAAAACCGGATTCCCCGAGCGTTTTGACAGCATTTTGCATTACACACACGTCCCACAACTCTCACCAGCACCCGTTCACCCCAGTCTTCGGCAAATACCCGTTCCCCTGCCGCCCCCACATTCTTCTAACTCACCCTCGTCCAATCCCCACCTCCAAAGCAATATCTCTGATCGCATATATTTGCCATTGAATAGCGTTGCATGCCAGAATGCAACACCCCCCTCTACCAATCCCGCCCCTTTGCAGGAACGATCCAGGATAGCGCGATTGCGGTTTCGCGGACCAAACCCCTTCGCTTCTTCCCCTTCTTTCAACTCCTGGAGGTTTGTCATTTGTCCTTTGTCATTCGCAGCGATTCACAGCATAGGACAACCCGCAAAGAACAAATGACAACGCACAGAGCTCTAGAACGGCGGATGATCCCCGTTCTTCCACCAGTCCGCCGGATCAGGCTTACGCTTCTGCTTCGGCTCGTCCGGCGTGCTCGAATCCTCCGCCTCCTCCCCTTCCATCCGCCTTACCGCCACCGCCAATGAACTCGCAAACAGAGGACTCATCATCTTCACCGCGTTCACGTCCTCATCTTTGAACGGCGTCTTCTGATCGCGGAACAGCAGCAGCACTCCAAGGCTCTCGCCCAGATACGTGCAATTCACCCCCACAATGTCCTGCCCTGTCAGAAACTTCAGCTCCGCCGGCGTCAGCATCGTCTTGCACTCCGACTCCCGCAGACGCACGAAGCCTCGCCGAGCAATCAACCGTAATAGATTCGTCTCCACCGCCCCCGTCAACTCCGGCTCCGCCGCCACCGTGTATTTCATGAACGCGCCAAGCTGCAACTCCGAATCGGCGCTCGTCAGCCAGATCCCGATGTTGCAGTATCCCACCTGCCGCAGCAGCCAGTCCATCGTGTGGCACAAGAGCTGCTCCAGATCCGGCACGCCTTCGACAAACCGCCGATACCCCTCCTGCACCCGGACCAGGTCCAGTTGCCGCGACAACTCGCTGTACGCACCGATCAGGTCGTTGCAGAGCAGATCCACCTTCTTGTTCACCGTCTTACGCGCCACGTTCAACCGCCGCACCGTATCACGCAGCTTGCGCAACCGGTCCTCACGGCGATGACGCGCCCGCTGGCTCTCCAACGCTTTGCGAATCTGCTCCGCCAGTTGCTCCGCCACAAACGGCTTGGCCACGAAATCCACCGCCCCCGCTCGCATCGCGCCCACCGCGCTGTCCACGCTCGGGCTCCCGCTGATCACCAGCGCCACCGCCCCAGGCTGCCGCCGATGCAACTCCCCCACCAAGCTCAGCCCGTTGCCGTCCGGCAGGTGCACGTCCGCCACCAGCAGGTCGATCCGTTGCCCGCACAGAATCCGCTGCGCCTCACGCAGACTCGATGCGAACAATAAATCGCAATCAATGTTCTCCGCCACGATCTCCCGGAACACATCCACCACCATCCGCTCGTCATCCACTACCAGCACGCGCGGACTGCTCTGCGCTGTCGGCTTGCTCTGCGTTTTCACCATAAAATGCTTCTCCCGCTCCACAGCCGTTATCCGCTCACCGACTCTCACCGGCCAGGTCCAAGCGCACGACCGCTCCCAGCCCGCCTTCGTTGCCTCACCTATCCCGTTGGTACCGCTCAGGCCTCAGCCTGTTTCCGCATCTCGCCGGCCACGCCTTCCGTCGCCGCGGGCCATACTGCCGGCAGCAGCACCATCGCTCGCGTGCCTTGCTGCGGGCGGCTCTCCAGACGGATCGACCCGCCGCTGCTCTCGACCCACCGCAACGCCTTGGCAAGCCCCAGCCCTCGCCGGCGCCCTGCTGACATCGCGCTGAAAAATGGGTCGAATGCATGTCTTAGCGTTTCCTCATCCATCCCGCAGCCGTTGTCCGCGATATTTACAACCACTCGCGACGAGAATGAATCGTATGCCGCGTGGATGGCAATCTGTCCATTCCTTTCATCGGTCGCTTGAAGGGCGTTGTGAAGGACTTGGACAAGAGCTGCCTGAACTTGATCACGATCCACTAGGACCGCAGGAACCTCGCCCATCGTCACTTCAATACGCCTAAGTCCCGGATCGGCCAGATTCTTCGCCTCATACAGCGCTCGGTCGATCAGCTCGGCCAGGTCGGTTTGTACTGCTCTTGGTGGAACCGGCTTGGCGAATTCCATCAGGTCCGTGATGATCCCGCTGAGCCGATGGCTTTGCTCCGCGATCGTCATCGCCGCCTGTTTCAGTTTTGGGTCAGATAATTGCCCGGCCAGCAGTTGTGATCGGCCACTGATCACCGCCAGCGGGTTGTTCATCTCGTGTGCAGCACCCGCTGCCATTTCGCCGACGCTCGCGAGCGTGCGGCCGCGCAACAGTTCGTTCTGGGCGTTGAGCAATTGACGGTTAGCCTCCGCCAACTGCTCGGCGAGAGTTCGCGACTCCTCGCGGATCTGTGCTGTCCGCAAGGCCAAACCCCAGCCACTACAGAGGCCCATCAATTCCTGCGCCTGGCTGCTCAACCGCTGCGCTTCGCCTGGGCCTGCGCCCCAAACCACTCCGCCGATGCACGTTCCTTCGGTTTCGAGGCACATCCAATGCCGACGATCGCCCGTCAATTGCGGGGAAATGCTCGAAACCAGCCATTCCATGTCATCGCCGAGCACAAGTACCGGCCCATCACCGGGCTGCGGCCGGTTGGGTTCCTGCAGGCAGTCAGCGATGCAACTGGCGGTGCATTCGCCGTGTGAGTCGATCACCAGAACCTCGGCGTATGCTTCGCCTGGCTGCCGCGAGAAGACCGCGACGGGTGAAAGCTGCAACGCCGATACGGCCGTATGACCAATGGCCGCCAGCACTATGGCCGGCGCGGCATCGGGGCGTAGGTCGCCGTGGAACTGGGCCAAAGCGTCGAAGAACTTGGCTCGCATGGCGAGGCGGCGGTTTTTCACCGCCAGTTGCTCGCTCATTCGCGCAAGTTCCTGATTGGCCTGGGACAGCGCCGCGACATAGATCTGCCCGCTGCTGGCAACTCCCAGCCCCAGCGTTTTGGTGCGCCCTTCAATTCTCTGGATCAGCCGCTCCTGGGTCTGTCGGAGGATCAGTTCCGATGCGCCGGTCGCCTTGATCAGCACATCTTTGAACGAGGGGAAGGTGTAGTTGCCGCTGTAACCCAAGTGCTGCTCACGAACAAGCGTGTCGGCCAGGGTGATCAGATTGACCAGCCGGCCGTTCTTGACACTCCCCGGCAGGGCTTGCGGGTTTTGGCCATGCAGCCAGATGCAATCCCTTACAGCCAAAGGCAGTTGCCATCGTTCGGCGAGTCGCTTGCCGACGACCATGTGGTCCAGGCCGATCACGGTGCGTTCGACATCTGCCAGGTTTCCGCGGAGCAGGTCGGTGGCCTCGATGACGCGGTCGTAGCTCTTGGGGAGGACGACATCGAGTGCGACTTTGCCGATGTCGTGGAGCAGGCCGCAGACGAAGGCCTCGGCCGGGTCGATTCCAAGCTTTACGCCGGCCAATGCTTCAGACAGGAGTTCTGCGCAGCAAGCGACGGCAACCGAATGCCGCCAGAATTCTTCGCGATTGAACCGCCCTGGTGGGAGTGCGGGATCTCGACCAAGTGCTTGAAATACCGAGATTGCCAGCACGGCGCAGCGGACGGTATCGAAGCCGAGGAGGACGACGGCGCGCTCGACGGTGTTGACTTCGCCGCGGACGCCAGTGTCGGCGCGGTGGACCAGTTGAAGGATTTTTACGGTAAGGGCGGGGTCGGCCTCAATGAGATCGACGACCTGTTTGGCCGAAGCGTCTTGCCGGCCCGTGACTTCCAGCACCCGCAGGACAACTGCCGGCAGGGTCGGCAGTTGCTCTAACTGCTGGAGGATCAACTCCACCCGTTTTTCTTTCGCGTCAGCCATGAGTGACCGTAGGCAACGGATACAGCTACACTTCCAACAGTTCGCCAACTCGCTGGATCAGTTTCTCGATGTTGAATGGTTTCTTGACGAACTCATCTGCTCCGGCTTTCAGCAAGTCATTGATTTCTTCTTGGTTTACGACGCCGGAAACGATGATGATCTTGATATGCTCGAAATTCGGATTTTGGCGGATGGTTTGGCAGACGATGTTGCCGTTAACGTCGGGGAGCATGTAGTCAAGGATGACGAGGTCAGGGCTGAACTCGTGGGTGATGACGCCGGCGTCGTAACCACTTGAGGCGGTCTTGACATCGAAGCGGCCGTCGCGTTCGAGGACGTCGACGAAGAGCTCCACGATTTCGGGGTCGTCATCGACCACCAGGATTCTGCGTTTGCCGTTATCCAAGGCGTCTACGGGAATTGCGTTCTCCTTCATGAAGGCCACGAGGGCTTCACGGGGGATTCGGCGGAAGCGGGAGCCGGGGACACGGAAACCCTTCAGGCGGCCGGCGTCAAAGCAACGTATGATCGTTTGTTGGGAAACTTTACAGATCTCTGCGGCTTCACCAGTGGTAAATACGGTCTTCATACAGACCTCTCCATGCAATGCCGGCGTTCTTGGCAAATAGCGGAAGGGCAAAGATGCCAGGAAAGACTTATCTCAATTAGCTATCTTTCCTATTTAAACATCGGTGTAGTGTTTCAACAACTTGAGTCGGTTGATACAGACCTCACCTCTTACCTGTTTCCACAGGGTCCGATAACCTGACGGAGGGCTGGGGAAGAGATGACGTCTGGGCTGTGTGGGCTGGATTGGTAAGGGGGGCGACGTGGCGGGAGTCAAAAGTCAGGATTCAGGATTCAGAGGGGGAGCCTCGGAGCACCCCCGCCGGGCACCCATTTACCACCCGTTTCCCACCCGGAAACCACCCTTTTCCCACCCTAAACTCACCCGCCGGGCACCCTGTCACTCGTTGTTTCCGGTCTGCTCGGCTGGGGCGGTGTCGGGCAGGAGAGGGTCGAGGCGGCGGCCGTGGAGGCCACCGGCGAAGGTGATGGACTCGAGGCGGCCTTGTGTGTCGTAGTACCAGCGGCTGGACAGGCCGTTGGCGATGATGCGGACGGACCAGCATCGCATGGGTTCTTTTTCGTCGGGGAGGGATCGAGGTTCGTCGAACGCGGGTTCGAGGAAGATGAGCAGCGGAAGAGCGGAGGCGAGGGGATCGGGGGAGGGAATGGATTCGGTTTGGAGGATCATGGGTTGGAAAGGGAGGCGGCCGAGTGCGAGGGGGAGGATGAGACCGGGGATGTAGAGGTTGGTGGCTGGGCCTGTGGCTTGGGCGAGGCTTTCGGCGTCTTGGCGGACGATGGAGGTGAGCTTGCGTTTGGTGAGGTGGGTTTCCTGGGAAAGGACAGTGGTGGAGGCGGCGCGGATGGTGGCATAGGTGTAGGCGTAGGTGTAGGCGGAGCCATCGCGGGCGAGTTGCCAGTTGGAGAGTTCGCGGGCGAAGCCGGAGGAGAGGGGGCTGCGGTCGATGTCATGGCTGGCGAAGATGGTGGTGGAGTCGAGGGTGTATTCGGCGGCGGAAAAGGCGGTGCGTGGGAGGGCGTCGTCGTACCATTGCCAGCGGTCGGGGTTGGGCGGGGTGGTGGGCAGGAGGGTGGCGAGGTCGGTGGGGAGTTGTTTCAGAGCGGCGGAGCCGGCGTGGAGGAGGGATTGGATTTGGGTGTCGGTTGGGAACTGGAGGCCAGTGGCGATTTGTTGCCAGAGGGAGTTGACGAAGGCGATGTCGGCGGCGGAGGAGGAGCCTGGGGTGTTCCAGCGGAACTCGGCGAGGAGGGCGCGGCCATCGGGGTTGACGCGGAGGTAGGCGATGGCGGGGAAGATGTCTTCGGGACGGCGGAGACAGCAGAAGGTGTTGGAATCGAGTTGGCGGACGGGGGTGGGGTGGAAGGCAGGGTCGCGGACCATGAGCATGGAGAGGAGGTCGGCGGCGGGTTCTTTGGAGAGAGAGAGGACGGGGGTGAGGTTGACGGCGAGGTAGCCGGGGGAGTCGGCGGCGATGAAGGTGCGGCTGGCGTGGAAGCGGTCGTTGGTGGGGAAGGATTGGAGGTTGGTGGGTAGGGTCAGGCGGATGTCGGTGGCGAGTTCGAGTTGGGGGGCGGAGGCGATGGGGGGTTGGTCGGGCAGGGCGAGGGATTCGGCAACGCGTTTGAGGAGGGATTCGTCGGCGGTGGTGGCGGGGCCTGGGCCTTCGAGGCGGAGGAGGATGGCGTGGTTGGAGGGGAGGAGGGTGGCGGCGAGGATTTGCCTGGATTGGTAGGGTGTTTGGTGGTTTGGTGAGCGGAAGAGTCGGGTTTGGGAGATGAGGATGGCGGGGGAGTTGGCGATGGTGATGCGTTGGATGGACGGGAGGGGTGTGGAGGAGGGTTGGGTGGAGAGGAGGGCGGAAGCGTCTTTGAGGGGGAGGTCGCCGGTACGGGCGAGGTATTCGAGTGGGGAGAGGAAGGCGGGGGAGCGGGCCAGGGAGATTTCGATGCGGCGGCGGAGGCGGGAGCGGGAGGGGGGTTCTTCGAGGATGAGGGCATCGGGGGAGGAGCGCGCCAGCCAGGAGCGTGGGGGACGGAGGATGAATAGGCCTAGGTTTTGAGGGGGGGAGAGTTGGACTTGTTGTTGATGTTGCAGGTGGGATTGGAGGGCGTAGGCGAGGAGGAGGGTGAGGGCGAGAGTGAGGAGGAGGAAGACGGGGAGGAGGAGAGGGCGGAGACGAGGGGGGAGTGGCGACATGGTGGAATAATAGCGGGCGATGCTGGAAACGACAGGATGAGGGGAGTTGGATGGGCCAATGATTCGAGCGGGCGGAGCGAACTTATCCAACCATCTGCCGCAATGCATCGCGGAAGACACTAAAGCAGTGGGATTGGTTTTGGTCTGGGCGCATGTGTGCCGATACGCGACGCGCGACCTCAATCTTGGGCATTCCTGTGAAATAGTACCCGGCCTTCTTGAGCAGTCGCTCCAAAGCTTCAGAGGTACCACCGGGAATTGTATCAGGATTGCGGAATCCCCTCCTGCTCGCAAGCGTCAAGGGTATTCGTGGGTACGCGGTAGTCAGAGCACTGATGTCGCCGAAGAACCATGCTTCGAGTTCCTCAACCACAATGCGGTTCAGGACATTGAATCTGCGTTTGTCGCGTGCAGCGGTTCGAGTTACGAGGCCAGCGGCCTGGGCCAAGGTTTCGAGGCGGCTCTTCAATACCCTGCAGTCGTCCGCGTCGCGATCGAGGAGTACCACGATGCGCCAATCTTGGGGTATCCAAGAGGCATATCCTCGCAAACGTTGAGGGAGCTGATTGAGGAGGTCTCGCTTTCCCTGGAACACGTGCGCCCTATGGGTAGCATCATCTCCGATGATCTTCGGGACAAGTGACTTAAGGGCTTCAGCGCAGGACTGCTCTTCGACCAAGAACTCGATGTGCATGGATGGTTACCCCTCCTTCTTCTGTTTTCGCTTGTTCTTCTGAGGGAGTATCTTCGGGCCACCACCCGCTACGAGGGGATCACCCACTTCAAAGTAACTCTCGGTCCACAGATGGCCGAGTTTCGCTCCCGCATCCATGAATTCCTTCACGCCCGGCATATCGGCCACTCGGCGCCCCTGCGTGTAGCCTCGTTCATCACGATAGAGCACCCATACCTCATTGGGCTTCAGGCCGTTGACGAAGAACGGAGAATGCGTGGTCACCATCAACTGCGTGCGGTTGGTTGCTTTGCGGCACTCCTCTGCCAATTCCGGGAGCAACCGAGGGTGCAACTGGTTCTCTGGCTCCTCAATCCCGACTAGTTGCGGGGGCTCCGGATCGTAGAGCACCATCAGATAGGCGAGCATCTTGAGAGTCCCGTCGGATGCGAATTTAGCCAGAACCGGGCGGTCGAATGGTGCATCCTTAATCTGAAGCAGCAGACGACCGTCCGCCATGATCTCTGCCTCGACTTTTTCCAACCGCGGGATACGGGTTACCAACTCTGACAGGATGGCTTTCAGACGATCCGGGTGTTGTTCTTTGAGATACTGCATCACGTTGGCCAGATTATCACCGGTGGCAGAGAGCCGCTCCTGCGGGCCTGCTTCGGGCACGCCTCTGGTGCTGTCTGCGGTGAGATAGGACAGATACCAATCAGAGATGAATCGGCGGAGCGCGCTAACTCGAGGGTGTTTGGCAAACTGACCCAGTGTGCTGACCGCGAGCATTTCCCTTGAGTCGAGTTTCTCTTCAATACGAGCGTCTTCCTTGTCAGGCATCTCGCCTGTCACAACGCGGCCTGAGCCTTCACGAAAGTCGAGGAACTTGAAGGGATAGCCGTATTGCCTGCCTCGGCGCCACTGAAGCCACTCTTCGGCCACAAACGGGCCACGACTGTCTTCTTCGACAGCCAGATGATACGTGATGATGGTCGCCCCTGGCTTCTCGCGGTACTTAAGCTCAATCTCAATCGGGCCAGTTGCGCCGCGTGTACGAAGCTCCTTGAACCTTCCCCGACGGTCCCATGCCTTGCGTAAACCGACCGAAAAGCACTCGGACAGAAAGGCAAACACATCAAAAATAGTAGATTTGCCGCTGCCGTTGGGCCCAAGAAAGACACATAGTGGAGCGATCTTTTTCAGTTCCAGATCGCGCAGCGCCCTATAGTTTTTTACTCGCAAGTACTCGATACGTGGAACTGGCTGTGGGGGTGGGGGCAAGCGGAACAATTCTGTCATGTCGTGTCTCCACCACCATCATATCTGCTTCCGGTCCGTAGCAACACCCAGAACAACGATTAACTAGTGAACGATTGCGGGGAGGAGGGGCGTTAGAGCAGGGACTGGCGGTAGTGGGTCAGGCGGGATTGGAGGTTCTGTACGAGGGGTTGGTGGTAGGGGTCGGCGGCGAGGTTTTGGGTTTGGTGGGGGTCGGTGGCGAGGTCGAAGAGCCAATGGGCGTCGTGATCGACGTTGAGGTATTGCCAGTAGGAGTAGCGGGTGGTGCGGACGCCTTCGGTCTTGGGGATGATGGAGTGCTTGAAGAGGTGTTCGTAGAAGAAGTCGGTTCGCCAGGAGGGGGATTGAGATTGGAGGAGGGGGGTGAGGGGGCGGCCTTGCATTTGGGGGGGTGGGGTGAGGCCGGCGAGGGAGAGGATGGTGGGGGCGAGGTCGATGTTGAGGGCCATATCGGAGCAGCGGCGGGCGTGGAGGTTTTGGGGGAGGCGGGGGTCGTGGATGATGAGGGGGACGCGGATGGATTCTTCGTGCATGAACCATTTACCGGCGAGGCCATGTTCGCCGAGGTAGAAGCCGTTGTCGCCGGTGAAGAAGATGATGGTGTTGTCGATGAGGTTGCGGTCGGCGAGGGTTTTGAGGAGGGCGGCGACGCTGTCATCGACGCCGACGAGGAGGCGGTAGTAGGCCTTGACCATTTTTTGATAAACGTCGGGGTTGGAGAAGCGGATTTTCCAGCGGTTGCGGGATTCGGAGTTGCGGATGAAGTCGGGTTGCTTCTGGAAGAACTCGTCGGTGGCAGTGAGGGGGGTGGGAATAGTCTGGCCGGAGTAGAGGGATTCGTAGCGGGGCGCGTAGAGGAATTGGCGAGGGTCGCCGTCCTGGCAATGGGGTGCTTTGTAGCTGATGGAGAGGCAGAAGGGTTGGCTGGGGGAGGCGGATTGGAGGAATTCGTTGGCTTGGGAGGTCATGAGGTCGGTGAGGTGGAGGGAGGGGTTGGATTTGTCGGGGAAGTATTGGCCTTGGCCGGTGAAGCCGCGCCAGAAGTCGAATTGGCCGGCGGGGGGCGGGGAGTTGTCGCCGACGCCGTATTTGCCGACGAAGCCGATGCGGTAGCCGGCGCGGCGGAGGATCTGGGGGTAGGTTTGGGCGAGGGCGGCGGGGGTGAAGGGGACGTTGAATTCGTGGATGCCGGTTCGGCGGGCGTATTGGCCGGTGAAGATGGAGGCGCGGCTGGCGCAGCAGATGGAGGTGGTGACGAACATGTTGTCGAAGGTGGTGCCTGTAGAGGCGAGGCGGTCGATGTTGGGGGTGCGGAGAATGGGGTTGCCCATGCAGGAGAGGGCGTCCCAACGGTGATCGTCGGTGAGGAGGAAGAGGATGTTGGGGGGAGTAGTGGATTGAGGAGGGGAAGTGGGGGTGGATCGGCAGCCGGCGAGGAGGGCCGCGGCGGGGAGGGTGGATTTCAAGAAGGAACGGCGAGTGGGTTTTTGGGTCATGGGGGGATTATAAGGGTTCAGGGTTCAGGGTTCAGGGTTCAGGGTCCAGGGGTTAGGGTTGGAGGGCAGCGGGGACGGAATTGAGGTAGGCGTCGCCGTCGGCGTTTGTGGGGGTGAGGTAGCCGCCTTCGCCGTTTTCGTTCCAGGCGTAGAGGAGGATTAGGCGGTCTTTGGGGGTTTTGGCGGGATTTTGGTCGAGCCAGGAGATGGCGGCGCGGATGGCGGTGGTGACGGCGGCGGGGGAGCGGTCGGGGTAGTAGACGGACATTTTGGGTTCGGGGAGGTCGGGTTTTTCCCAGGGGCGCATGTCCCAGCCGGTGGTGACGGCGGGGATGTAGGGGCGGATGTTTTTCTGGGCGAACATGTTGTAGATGCCGACGTGGCCGGCGGTGAGGGAGGCGAAGGTTTGTTTTTTCTGGTTGGGTGTGGCGCCGGCGCCGGGGTAGTTGTAGCCGGTGAAGAGGTCGAAGCCGGCGTCGGCGAGCTGGTCGAGTTTGTCCCAGCCGTGTTCGGGGCCTGGGGTGGAGCAGGCGGCGATGAGGGGGGGTTTTGTGCCGGCGCGTTGGGCTTTGGCGCGGAAGTCTTCGAGGGCTTTGTTGACGGCTTGGGGGGAGCCGAAGGAGGAGATGAGTTCGCGGGGGGAGAAGAAGATGATGAGGGGACGGTTGTCGAGGGTGAGGTGGGTGGGCTGTTTGAAGAGGTCAATCCAGGTGGTGGTGACGGTGGGCCAGTCTTTGGGACCGATGCGGAAGCCTCCGTGGTTGGCGACGAGGAGGCAGAATTGGAGTCGTTGGCGGTTGGGGGCATTGAGGTAGAGGGAGAGGGCGTTGTTGAGGGGGGATTCTTTCCTGGCTTCCTCGGGGTAGTACCAGCAGAAGGAGAAGAAGGAGAGGTTGTGGTCGGCAGCGAGGTCGATTTGTTGCTGCATGATGGCTGGGGTGTTGTCGAACCAACCCCAGATGGGTTGGCGGTGGGCAAATTCGGATTGGAGGCGTGGGGTGAGGTGGATTGGGTTGGTGTGGCCGGTCCAGCCGTCGAAGTAGTAGGCGCCGATTTTTGGGGGCGGGGAGGCGGCGAGACAGAAGAACAATAGAACCACGGAGACACGGAGGCACGGAGGGAAACGATGAACGATGAATGATGAACGATGAATGGACATGACAATGCCTCTGCTATTGGGGGAGGTTGACGGCTTGGCCTTGTTGTTTGGCCCATTTCATGAGGGCCATGAATTTGGGGGATTTGGCGGGGTCTTCGTCGTAGTACTGGTAGACGCCCCAGGAGCCCCATTTGGACCAACTTGAGACGGAAGAGAAGTGGCAGAAGAGGTCGGCGTTGGCGGCGGACCAGGCGTTGAGGTGTTGCTGGTAGATGAGGCCCATGCGGGGATGGGCGTTGGCGGTGAGGAAGAGGTTGGAGAGGGTGGGGTTATCCTGGGCGCCGGCGATGCCGACGATGTGTTGGCCACCTTCGTAGGCGATGAGTTTGAGGTGGTATTTGTCGGCGGTTTTTTTCTGGGATTGAATCCAGCGGATGGATTCGGAAAGGGCTTGGGTTTGCATGTAGTCGAGGATCTGGTTGAGGGTCCAGGTTTGGACTTGGGCTGCGGAGAGGAGTTGGCCTTGGAGGGGGACGTTGCAGGAGATGTAGGGGGCGATGGCGAGGGCGTCGGCGTGTTTGTAGGCGTCGTTGAAGCCGAGGATTTGTTCGGAGACGTAGGGGTTGGCGGCTTGGGAAGGGAGGACGCGGACGAGGCGATCTTCTCCGGCGAAGACTTTTTCCCAGATGGTGAAGATTTGGATGGAGCGGTGGGCGGTGAATTTCCAGGCCGCTTCCCAGGGTTTTTCGGCGAATTTGAGTTTTTGGCCTTGATCGCCGGCGTAGCGGGATTGAGGAAACTGGCCGTTCCAGACTTCGTTGGAGTACTCGACGTAGACTTTGAGCGAGGGGTCGAGTTTGGCTTTGACGAGTTGTGCGAAGTTGCTGACATAGTCATCGTCGGCGAGGTGGGGCATGCAGAACCAGGGGTCGGCCTTGAGGCGGTTGGCGAGGTCGATCATGAGTTCCAGGGGGACGCCGCGTTCGGAGAAGGTGGCGTGTTGTGGGGTGGGGCGTTGGGACCAGGTGGAGATTCTGGAGCCATTGGTTTCCATCCAGTCCATGAAGCGGAGGGAGGCCATGCCTTGCCAGCGTTTGAGGAAGGCGGGGTGGAAGGGGTTTTCGGTGTAGGAGTTCTGGAAGCCGGGCATGATGACGCGGATGTTGCGGACGTAGTTTTGGGGGTTGGTTTGGGAGATGCGGAGGAAGAAGCCGCCTTTTTCGGGGTTGGGTTGGATGGTGAGTTTATTGGGGGAGGAGGCGAGGATTGTGGCGTTGAAGAATTCGAGGGAGCCGTCGCCGTCGTAGAGGACGGTGTAGGCGCCGGCGGGGTAGTGATTGCCTTGGATGGTGCAGAGGGGGGTTTCGGCGGAGCAGTCGGGGTCGAGCTTGGTGGGGTAGCCATTGGGGTCGAGCGCGAGAGCGGGGCCTTTGCCCCAGGGTTGGTTTTTCTTTTGGCTGATCCAGGCACGGGAGAAGTGGAAGACATCAACGAAGGGGAGTTCGGTGTTCCAGTCGGCTGGGCCGGAGAGGTTGGTGCCCAGGCGAGGGGCGGCGGTGGCGGGGGCGGCGATTGTGAGCAATGTTGCAGTAATGAGCAGGCGGATTGTTGAACGTAGAGACATCGTGAGAACCTCCAAGAGCGGTTGTATCGCAGGATGGGGCGGGGGGCAATGCTGGCGGGTGTGGCGGGATGGTGATAGGCTCAACGATCGAAGGAGGAACCGGGTTATGTTGCGAGAACATCTGGCTGCTGTGGTGGTGGTGGTGGTGTTGATGGTGGCGGGGTGGGTGGGGGCGGCGGAGAAGGGGGCGGAGGTGATTGGGAAGTTGAAGCCGGTGTTTGATTATCCGGTACGGGATACGTGCGTGTGTTTGGTGGATGGGGTGTATTACCTGACGGGAACAACGGGGCATCCGACCTGGTGGGATACGAATGAGGGAGTGAGGGTTTGGAAATCGACGGATTTGAAGAAGTGGGAAGCGTTGGGGTTGGTGTGGAGCATTGAGAAGGATGGGACGTGGCAGAAGAAGGTGGTGGAGGGCAAGCGCGCGATCTGGGCGCCGGAACTGCATTATTTGAAGGGGACGTTTTGGGTGGCATATTGCATTAACTGGCCGGGCGGGGGGACAGGGCTTTTGAAGAGCGTGAGCGGGAAGGTGGAGGGGCCTTATGAGGATGTGAAGAAGGATGGGCCGATCACGAAGGAGATCGACGCGTCGTTGTTTGCGGATGATGATGGGGCGGTGTACTTCGTGTTTCAGAACGGGAAGATTGCGAAGATGAAGGAGGATATGAGCGGGTTGGCGGAAAAGCCGAGGTTGTTGAAGCCAAGCAATGCGGGGCATGTGGGGTTTGAGGGGGCGTTTTTGTTTAAGGCGGGGGGAAGGTATTACCTGTCGTGCGCGGAGTTTGTGGGGGAGGATTATCATTGCATGGTGGCCAGTTCCGAGAAGCTGATGGGGCCTTATGGGGAGAGGTTCATGGCGGTGGTGCACGGGGGGCACAACATGTTCTTCAGGGACAAGGAGGGGAAGTGGTGGAGCACGATATTTGGGAATAGCGGGAAGGCGCCGTTTCGGGAGAGGCCGGGGATGGTGAGGGTGGAGATTGGGGAGGGGAGGGTGAAGGTGGTGGAGGAATAGGGGAGAACGGTGAGCAATGAATCGGATTGAGGGATCAGTCGGGGCGGTAGTCGATGGGGATGTTGTCGGCTAGGGTTTGGTTGTTTCGGGTGGTGAGGGAAGCGTTGGCGGGGACGAGGACCAGGACGACGGCGGAGTCGGCGGGGATGGAGAAGGTGGTGTAGGAGGTGTTATTGCGGGAGAGGAAGCGGTTGGAGGCGGCGTCGTAGAGGTCGGTGCGGTTGGAGCCAACGTTGATGCGGATGGTGCGGGAGGAGGGGTTGGGGTTGTAGTAGAGATAGGAGGGGTAGGCGGGGCCATGGAAGAAATCGGTGGCGAGGAGGTCGAGCCGGAGGATGCTGGTTTCGTTGGTGGGTGAGATGAGTCCTGCGAGGAGTCCCATGTAGGAGGAGCCGTAAAGTCCGAGGTCGGTTTTGGGTCCCCATTTGAAGCGGATGACGTCGCCGGTGGCGTAGGGAGATTTATCGAGCCAGGATTTGCGGAGGCCTTCGTAGCCGATGACGTGTTTGGGGTCGGCTTTCCAGAAGGCGGAGGACTGGTGGGATTCGGGGAGTTCGTCGCGGAAGAAGAGTCGGGAGGCGTTGGCGAGGTTGAGCATCCATTTGCCGACGGCGCGGGCGTAGCGGTCGTCGTAGCGGACGAGGGGTGTCAGGGCAGCGGCGGCGGCGTAGGTGTTCATGGCGAAAGCGTAGCCGCCGCCGTCATCGATAGAACCGACGAGGCCATGGCAGTCGTAGTCGCCCCAGCGTTGGGCGATGATGCCCCAAGTTCCGCGAGATTTGCTGATGCCGAAACACCAGTTGATGAATTTGTGGGTGTCGTAATTTCGGCCCAGCTCTGCGTTCATGCGTGCGGAGAGGTAGGCGCCGTAGGGGAGGAGGACTTCGTAGAAGGGGTTGTCGGGTCGGTTGTGGAGGAATTGCATGCCCCAGTCGGCGGCTTCGAGGTATTTTGGGTCTTTGGTGCGGGTATAGGCCATGTATTCGAGCCAGGCGATGCCGGCGGCGGCGTCGGGTTCTTTCCATTTGCCGTTGTCGACGGGTTGCATGGTGGCGAATTTGAAGGCGGTGTGATCGAAGTTGGGGATGCCGGTGTTGCCGCCCATGGCGAGGGAGGCGTCGTACCAGCGGTCGGCGGTGATGCGGATGATTTGTTCCATGCGGCCGGTGTTGGGGTAGCGTTCGGCGAGGGCGTAGAAGAGGAGGTGGGGCCAGAGTTCGTACCAGAAGGAGCCGCCGGAGTGTTGGCGGGTGCGGTTGAGGACGAGGTTTTCGGCGGGGTCGGGGTTGAAGTAGTGTTCGGCGGCGAGGATGAAATTGTGTGGGGCGTATGACTTATCGATGCCGGCGACGGTGGCAGAGAGCAGGGCGCCGAGGGTGTTGATGGCTTCGTGGTTGGAGCCGGTGGCTTTGGGGTCGCCGACGTAGGAGGGGAGGCCGAAAGTGGGTCGGGGGATGTTGATGTTGGTGTTGTCCCACCAGATGAGGGGGAGGAATTCGCCTTTGGCGGTGAAGTCGAAGACGAATTGGTCGTAGTCGCGGGCGGCGGCTTTCCAATCCTTCATTTTGAAGGGCTGGGGGAGGTTGGGCATGAGCTCGACGCGGTCGATTTTGCGTTGGGCGGCGAGGGCGGGGGTGGGGAGGAGGGTGATGATGATGAAGAGGGGCCAAGGCAACAAGGCAACAAGGCACGAAGCGAGTGAGGAAGGCAGGAGAGCGGAAGTGGTTTGTCCGCGGGACATGGGCGGGCCTTTCCGGGCACGTGGTGGGCCCATCGTGGTGTACAGAGGACGGGGCAAGGTGTTGAGTGGTCAACGTGGGCACGGTGAAGGGAGTAACTACCAATGGCATCCGGAGATGGGTCCGGGTAGCGTTTACGCGGGAATAGGATATGGCGAAGAACATTTCATCCTTGTTGAGCAGGCGGCGGTTTCTGGTTGGGACGGCGGGGGCGGTGGCGGGGCCGATGATACTGCCCAAGAGCGCGTGGGGGGCGAACGAGAAGATCCAGGTGGGGGTGATTGGGATTGGGATTCAGGGGGCGTTTCACCTGGGGCAGTTGTCGCATCATTCGGCGAATGCGCAGGTGGTGGCGATTGGGGAGATTTACCGGATGTTCAGGGAACTGGGGGTGCAGAGGTGCGGGGGCCAGAGCAAATGCAAGGGGTATAACGATTATCGCGAGCTTTTGGCGAGGGAGGATATTGATGCGGTGTTGATGGCGACGCCGGACCATTGGCATGCGTCGATGGTGGTGGATGCGGCGAAGGCTGGGAAGGATATTTATTGTGAGAAGCCGCTGTCGCTGACGGTGTTTGACGCGAGGGCCATGGCCAGTGCGGTGCGGAAGTATGGTCGGGTGTTTCAGACGGGATCGCAGCAGCGGAGCAGTGGGGAATTTCGGCGGGCGTGTGAGTTGGTGAGGAACGGGTACATCGGGAAGATTTTGAAGGTGACGGCGGGTGTTGGGGGGCCGAGCGGGGAGTGCAATTTGCCGGCGGAGCCGGTGCCGGATGGGTTGGATTGGGACCGGTGGATCGGGCCGGCGCCGTATCGTCCGTTCAATGCGGTTTTGAGGCCGGCACACAATAATACGTTTCCGAATTGGCGATCGTATCGGGATTTTTCGGGTGGTGGAATGACGGACTGGGGGGCGCATCACTTTGATATTGCGCAGTGGGGGTTGGGGATGGATGAGAGCGGTCCGGTGGAGGTGAGGCCGCCGAACGGGAAGGATGTGCGGGAGTTGACGTACGTGTATGGGAATGGGATTCCGTTGATACGGACGGGGGATGGGGTGGTGTTCTATGGGACGGAGGGGACGGTGCATGTGAATCGGGGGCGGTTGGATACGACGCCGGAGTCGTTGAGGAGCGTGGCGTTTAAGAGCAGCGATACGCGGCTGTATGCAAGCGACGATCATCATGGGGATTGGATTCAGTGCATTCGGAGCCGGCAGCGGCCGATTTGCGATGTGGAGGTGGGGGCGAGGTCGGTGACGGTGTGTCATATTGGGAATATTGCGAGTTGGCTGGGGAGGGCGCTGAAGTGGGATGCGAAGGCGGAGCGGTTTGTGGGGGATGAGGAGGCGAATCGGTGGTTGCAGCGGGCGTATCGGGAGCCGTATCGGTTGTAGGGGAACAAGATTCGGCACGAGGACACGAAGAGACACGAAGAAGAGGGGGAATGGGTTCGTTTTGTCAGATTGGGGATGGCGGGATGGGGAGGCTGTGTGGCTGGGCGAAACCTGGCGGCGGGTGCCTGGAAACCACCCGAAACTCCCCCCCAAAACCACCCAAAAATCCCCCCAGAACCACCATTTTCTCCCCCTTTTCTCCCCCATTTCTCCCCCGCCAGACCCCCTGGTTGGTTTCGGGGGCCTTTGGATTGGCAAGGGGTTGGGGGATTTTTGATTTTTGATTTTTGATTTTCGA
This sequence comes from Planctomycetota bacterium, assembly GCA_026693085.1. Classification (GTDB taxonomy): domain Bacteria; phylum Planctomycetota; class Phycisphaerae; order Tepidisphaerales; family Tepidisphaeraceae; genus JAPLNB01. Next base: position 22,455 of record JAPLNB010000182.1, read on the forward strand.
ATGGCGGAAATGGGTTCGTTTTGTAGAAATGGTGGGGCGGAGGGAGAGGGGGCTGGCGGGAGCGCCAGGGGCGAGGCGGGGGTGGAAGGGCGGACGGCGAAGTTGGACGAGACGGTATCCACGTAGACTACTACGGATGAGTTCGGCTTTTGTTCGCGGGAAAATGGGGGGATTTTGGGGTTGGTTGGCGCGGGGCGGGGATGGGAGTAGATGTTTTGCCGGCGTGGCGTCGGCGAAATGACTGGCGACCCCTCCCTTTTCTGGCCCGGACCCGTTTTCTGGCCGATCGAATGCTGTCGCGTTTTTCCGTCCCCGAGTCGAGCCTTGCGGGGCATGCCGATGTAATACGTTGGGTCACAAGCAGATGCAATAATGTTGGATGTCCCCGTTACGAAGCCTCCGTTACGAAGCCTGTGACCCCAGAAATGCAACTTGACACCTTTCTGCTTTCCTTTCTGCTTTTCTGACTTCTCTGGTGGTCGGCGCAGGCAGATGAGCACATGGGCTTTTTGCAGAATGTTAATACGATTATCACATTCGCGAGGAGAATGCTCCCCGAGCGGTCAGGCTGAGGAGCACGCGTGCGAAAGAGCCCCTTGGCCGACCAGGATCACCATCCTGATCGTCGTTGGTCGGGCATGGGCAACTATTCCAGTGTTACTCGTGGCAGCCGCCACCAAGCGGAAGGAGATCAATCGTGTTCAACCGGAAGTCTCGACTCGTGTGCAGCATCGCTGGCGTTCTTGCGGCGGGTGCCGCGGTGGGATGGGGTGCTGACCCTGTGCAGGAAGATGCAAGGATTCGCGAACTGCAGGCGAAGGTCGCGGCGTTGGAATCCAGGCAGGCCCAGAACAGCAAGGACTTGGCCGCCACGGCGGACGCCGTCCTCCGCGACGCCGAAAAACGCAGCCAGCTCCTGGCCAACGGCGAGATGGGCGCCGGGTACGACAATGGCTTCTACATCCGCAGCGGCAGCGATTTCTACTTCCATCCGTGGCTTCAGTTCCAGTTCCGCAACGTCACCAACTGGCGCCAGGAAGCCAAGCACGACGGCCAAGAAGATAACACCCAGAACGGTTTTGAGGTCCGCCGCATGAAGTTCGGCTTCGACGGCCACGTCTTTTCACCCAACCTGACCTACCAATTTCTCTGGGCGACCGACCGCAACAGCGGCACACCAAAGCTTGAGGAAGCCTGGGCGAAATATATGTTTGCCGATCAATGGGGCCTACGCCTCGGCCAGATCAAGGACCCGGTTGCCCACGAGGGCCTGGTCAGCTCCAAGCGCCTGCTGGCGGTCGAGCGGACCTTCTTGCAGGACACGCTCGGCCTCGGCGATAACTTTGTGCAAGCCGTCACGCTCATCTACCAGGACAACAAGGGCCCGATTCGCGTCGAGGGTGGCTTCTCCGACGGCGTTGGCAGCGCCAACACCGATTTCACAAACACCATCACCAACGCCGACGGCACAACCAAGCGGTCAGGCAACTTCGGCGTGGCCGGCCGTGTCGAGTACAAGGCCTTCGGCAACTGGAAGTCCTATGACGACTTCACCGCCCTGGGCAATAAAGAAGACCTGCTGGTGTTCGGCTTGGCCGGCGACTGGACTCAGAACGGCGATACCAACGCCATCCTCCACACCGCCGACGTGCAATGGGAGAACGCTTCCGGCTTAGCGCTATATGGCGCCTTCCTTGGCCGGGCGGTACAGAACGGCCTCACCCCCGGCGGAGCGGTTGAAGACTTCTACGACTGGGGCGCCATGGCGCAGGCCGCGTACCTGATCGACCAGAAATGGGAGGTCTTCGCACGCTACGACTACACAACCCTGGATGACGCCGCCCTTGCTTCCGACGTACAAGGCAAAGTCCATGAGATCACGGCTGGCGTGAATTACTACATGCACGGCCAAGCGGCCAAATTCACGCTGGATGTCACTTGGCTGCCCAACGGAGCCCCCAAAGATGATACGGGCGCGGACATCCTCAAGAACAACGACAAAGACGAACTCATGTTGCGTGCGCAGTTCCAATTGCTCATTTGATTCGCTGATCCTGAGAGAGATCCCGTTGGTATCGGGATCTTGTGTGTGCGATGGGGCGCGGGCCGAGACGACTCATCGGCCCGGCCCTATCGCTCTTCCCGCGAAGTCAAAAGGGCGGGGAAACGGGGACATCCAACGTTTCTGCAACTCACATGACATCATGTTGTTGTAGAATCCGCCTCTCCTGCCAGACTCTTCGGGCGGGCTGGCGGACGCAGGGTGGGGGACAGGTTTAAGCTTTTCGCCGGTTGATCCAGCCACTGGCCTTGGCCGCGGGGGCGGGCTCCGCTCGAGGCTGAGGCGAACCGGCTCGGCCTGCTTCGGGTCCAACTCCCGGTTCACCAGGTTCGGCCAGTTCGCCGGGCAGGCCACCGGCCAATCGCTCAGCGGCGGCTGGAAACTCGCGGTCTGACCCGTGGCGCCGGGCAAACGTGCGTGCGGGCTGCCCCACGGCCAGTCCTCCGCACGCTCCACCAGGCTCGGGCGCAGGGCGTTGGCCTCGTTACAAGGCGGACGGCGTATGGGGAGGCGGGGCGGGAGTGTGTATACTAGCCGCGGTGATTGGCACATCGGGGGACGATATGCGGGCGAAGGAGCAGGTCATGATGGGAGTGCTTCTGGTGGTGCTGGCGGGGGCGGGGGTGGTGATGGCGTTGTCGACGGCGGGAGACAGGGGGGCGGAATCGGGGGCCAGGCCGCGACGGTATGGGAGCGTGATCGGGGTGAGGGCGGAGAAGCTGGAGGAGTACAAGAAGCTGCACGCGGCGGTGTGGCCTGGGGTGTTGAGGAGGATCGGAGAGTGCAATATCCGAAACTACTCGATCTACCTCAGGCGGTTGGAAGATGAGCAGTGCTATCTGTTCAGCTATTTCGAGTATGTGGGGAGCGATTTTGAGGCGGATATGAAGAAGATGGCGGCGGACCCAACGACGCAGGAATGGTGGGCCGTGTGCGGGCCATGCCAGAAGCCCTTAAGCGATCGCAAGGACGGCGAGTGGTGGGCGGGGATGGAAGAAGTCTTTCACATGGATTGAATCATGATCAGCCGACGAGGGCTCTTGAAGGCGGCGGGTGGAATGGTGGGGGCTGGCGTGGTCGCATCGGGGTGTGCCGGGAAGACAGGCTCATGGGAGCAGGGGCGGCGGCGGCCGAATGTGGTGTTTGTGTTCGCGGATCAGTGGCGGGGCCAGGCGGTGGGGTATGCGGGGGATGCGAATGTAAGGACGCCGGTGTTGGATAAGCTTTCACGGGAGAGTGTTCGGTTTACGACGGCGGTGGCGACGTGTCCGGTGTGTTGTCCGTGGCGGGCGAGTTTGATGACGGGGCGGTATCCGTTGACGCATGGGGTTTTTCTGAATGATGTGCAGTTGAATCGGGAGGCGGTGTCGATTGCGCAGGCGTTTGGTGGGGCGGGGTATCGGACGGGGTATATCGGGAAGTGGCACTTGGATGGGCGGGGGCGGTCGAGTTTTATTCCGCGGGAGCGTCGGCAGGGGTTTGAGCATTGGCGGGTATTGGAGTGCACGCATGACTACAACCGGTCGGCGTATTGGGGCGATGAGCAGGTGAAGCGGGTTTGGCAGGGGTATGACGCGGCGGCGCAGACGCAGGAAGCCAGGCGGTATATTCGTGAGCGTGAGAAAGGGCGGCCGTTTGCGTTGTTTGTGTCGTGGGGACCGCCGCACAATCCATATGGGACGGCGCCGGAAGAGTTTCGGCGGATGTATGAGGCGGGGAAATTGGTTTTGAGGCAGAATGTGCCGAGGGAGATGGAGGCGGAGGCGCGGCGGGATTTGGCGGGGTATTATGCGCATTGTTCGGCGTTGGATGGGTGTGTGGGGGAGTTGCTGGGGACGTTGAAAGAAGAAGGGTTGGAGGAGGATACGATCTTTGTTTTTACGTCGGATCATGGGGACATGTTGGGGTCGCAGGGGATGATGCGGAAGCAGCGGCCTTATGATGAAGCGATATTAGTTCCGTTGTTGGTGAGGTGGCCGCGGGTGGGGAGGCGGGAGATTGGGGAGCCGATGGGGGTGGAGGATTTGATGCCGACGTTGCTGGGGTTGTGCGGGGTGGAGATTCCCAAAACGGTGGAGGGGCGGGATTGGTCGGGGGTGGTGAGGGGGGAGAAGAATGCGGGGGATGAGGCGGCGCTGATTGCGTGTTATACGCCGTTTGGGGAGTGGGCGCGGGCGAATGGGGGGCGGGAGTATCGAGGGTTGAGGACGCGGCGGTGGACGTATGTGCGGGATTTGAAGGGGCCGTGGATGATGTTTGATAATGAGAGGGATGCACTTCAGAAGAGGAACCTGGTTGGGCTGGCGGAGTATGCGGGGGTGCGGAGGGAGTTGGAGGGGAGGCTGCGGGCGAAGTTGGGGGAGAGGGGGGATGAGTTTCGTGAGGGGCGGTATTATGTGGAGAAGTGGGGGTATGTGACGGACGCGACGGGAACGGTGCGGTATACGGGTTAGATGCGCGCCATTTGATGGGATAAGAACAGCTCGCGTCCCTTTTTTTGTCCGAGGAGATGAGCATGGCGATGACAGGACGCGAGCGGGTGTTGAGTGCGATTAATGGGGTGGAGGCGGATCGGGCGCCGGTGGATTTTGGAGGGCATCGGTCGAGCGGGATCATGGCGATTGCGTATCGGAAGTTGCGGAAACACCTGGGGCTGAGGGAGAAGCCGATCCGGGTGTATGACATGATCCAGCAGTTGGCGGTGATTGATGAGGATGTGTTGCAGCGGTTTTGGGTGGATGCGATGGAGATGGGGCGGGGGTTCTCGTTGGAACAGAGGGATTGGAAGGAGTGGGTGTTGCCGGATGGGAGCAGGTGTTTGATACCGGCGTGGGTGGATGTGAGGAAGGAG
>JAPLNB010000183.1 GCA_026693085.1 Planctomycetota bacterium
ATCACGCGGCGGGAGATGGGCCGTTCAGCATAACTATGACGATGCGTCCCCGGCTTTTGAAGGATAGGTTTGCCCAGGCATTTCTGGCCAGCGGGGCGATGGATCTTGAGTTGGCGAGCGACGGGTTTATGGGCTGGGGGCGATTTGTGACGCCGCCGGTGTTCAATGTGACGCATGTTGCGTTGGTGGTTGATGCGCAGGCTGTTCCTGAGCCGGGTGGGTTGGCGTTGGTTATGGGCGCGGTGGGGACGGTGATTTGGGTGGGGCGAGGGCGGCGGCGGGTTGGGTAAGGCGGTTGGAGGGGGTTTGTCGCGGCCGGTCGTTTGACCTCTTGTGTTTGGCAGCCTACTGTCGGTCAATACGGTATTGAGATGGTACGGATTGATTAACACAGGAGAGCACAATGCCTTATACGCTGGTTGCGTTGCCGTTTGCGCTGGATGCATTGGAGCCTTACATCGATCAGCGGACGATGGAGATCCATAGGGGCAAATGAGTCGTGGTCAGTGGTCAGGGTTCAGGGGTGAGGAATAGCACAAGAGCAACGCGGGTTCCGTGGTGCGTGCTCACTGAACCCTGAACCCTTGCTCCGGATGCACTGTGAGCGTACAACGGCGAGGTATGGGACGACTCTATTTGCGGGATTGCGCGGCGGGCGATGTTGTGGAAGACGTGTACGTTGTCACGGGCAAGCAGTTGGCTGCGACGGCGACGGGGAAATACTACATCAAGGCGTTTCTGTCGGATCGGACGTCGCAGATCACGGCGCGGATGTGGAACGCGACGCGGGACCTATTCGCGGCGTTTCCGGAGGCGGGGTTTGTGCACGTGAAGGGGCGGATCGAGAACTATCAGAATAATCTGCAGTTCATCATCGAGCAGGCGGGTGATCCGAAGGAGGGGACGTTTGATGTTGCGGACCTGATCCCGCATACGGAGAAGGACATCGAGGCGATGTGCGCGCGGCTGGCGGAGCTGCTGGGGAGCATTCAGAACCGGCATTTGAGCGCGCTGGTGCATGCGTATCTGGATGATACGAGCCTGATGGAGAAGTTTCGGAAGGCGCCGGCGGCGATGAGTTTTCACCATGCGTTCATCGGGGGGCTTTTGGAGCATACGGTGAATTCGATGGAGGTGGCGGATGCGATTTGCCGGTTCTATCCGCGGTTGAACCGGGATTTGGTGATCGCGGGGGTTTTTGTACACGATATTGCCAAGACGTGGGAATTGTCATACGGGTGTTCGTTTGGGTACACCGATGGGGGGCAGTTGGTGGGGCATATTGTGAAGTCGGCGATCTGGGTGGAGGAGAAGGCGAAGGCGGCGGGAGCGGTGTTGGGGGAGGCGATACCGCAGGCGTTGGTGGATGTGTTGCAGCATATTGTGATCAGTCATCACGGGGTTCCGGAGTTTGGGGCGATCAAGCCGCCGAGCACGCCCGAGGCGATTGCGGTGCATGGCATCGAGAATCTGGACGCGAAGATGCAGATGTCGTTGTCGGCGACGCGAGGTGAGGTGGGCAGTGGGGCGGACGGGAATTGGACAGAGTATATGAAGGCGTTTGGGGGGCGGTTGTATCGACCTGACCCGGCGCCGGCCGAGGTAGAGGTGGAGGTGGAGAGCGTGGAGGCGGAGGCGGCGGTGCCAGCGGAGGCGGTGGATGGGAAGGGGGCGGGGGCAGGAGCGCCGGCGGGGAAGGTGAAGCTGTCGAACCCGCTGTTTGAGGTGCAGCAAGGGAGGAAGAATCAGGAGAAAGCACGAGAAGAGGCGAAGGGAAATGCGAAGTAAACTCGAAGCTTGAAACTCGGAACTCGAATCGAACTCGAAATACGAAATTCGAAAGACTGACGAAAGAGGGGGCGGCGGTAATTGAGAACGAGGTGGTCACCGAAGTGATCACCCTGGGGATTGGATGGGGCATTATTCGACTTTGGGGCGGTTAGGTGTTGGCGTCGAGGGCTTCGCGGAATTCGGCTTCTTTGCGGAGGCCGATGAAGCGGTTGGCGACTTGGCCGTTGCGGAAGAGAATGACGGTGGGGATGGCGTTGATCTGGTACTTGAGGGCGATTTCGCGGTTGGCGTCGGTGTCAACTTTTCCGACTTTGACTTTGGTGGCGTAGTCGGTGGCCAATTTTTCGATGGTGGGGGCGAGCATGCGGCAGGGCATACACCACTCGGCCCAGAAGTCGACCAGCACAGGCTGCTCGGATTTGAGTACTTCCTGCTCGAAATTCTGGTCGGTGAATTCCTTGATCAGCTCGCTGGCCATTGATCTTTCTCCTTTAACAATCAGCAGAGTGATCTTAGAAGGGGGGTAGGGGCGTGTCAACGCGACGATTTCTGGGCGAAGATGCCTGGGCGTCGGGGTATAATGGCCAGAATGTCATACCAACTGATTGAGAAGCAACTGATTTATACTGGCAAGAAGATTCGCTTGGAGATTCATCATCTGGAAAGCGAGCGGGCTAAGCGGATACAGAAGGAGGTTGTGGTTCATCCTGGGGCGGTGGTGGTATTGCCGTTCTTGGATGAGAAGACGATCGTGATGATTCGGAATCGGCGGTATGCGGTGGCGCAGGTTCTGGTTGAACTGCCGGCGGGGACGTTGGATAAGGGGGAAGCGCCGATGAACTGTGCGGGCAGGGAGTTGCTGGAGGAGACGGGGTACTTGGCGACGCGGTTGAAGCCGATCGGGAACTTTTACAGTTCGCCTGGTGTTCTGAGCGAGAAGATGTATGCATTCGCGGCCTATGATTTGGAGAAAGCGAAAGGGGAGCTTGAGGAAGGTGAGGAAATCGAGGTTGTGCCCACCAGTTTTCTGGAGGCGATCGAGATGATCCGCAGTGGTCAGATTCAGGACGGCAAGACCATTGCGACGCTTCTGATGTACGAGCGGTTTTCGGCGAGGACCTGACGGCGCATTGGCTGACCAGGTCGGCATTCTGCGTGGCAGGGGCAGGTGGATTGGGAGCTGAGCCGGACGGATCGGGAGGGATAGGCGTCAGAGGGGTAAGTGCCGGAAGAGGGTGCGGCTAAGCTTGTCGCATTGGGGGTTTGTCCTTATTCTCCCAAGTATGCACGACGTCGCTCATCAGCAATGTATCAATCCGGACTGCAATGCCACGTATGCGATCGATGAGATCCGCATGGCGTGTGAGCAATGCGGCAATCTATTGGATATCCGCTATGACTGGCAGCGGCTGCCCGTGCCGCGGAGCATGACGTTTTTCGAGCACCGGTGGTCCACGAAGGGCTCTGGGATTGAGGGGCGGCTGGATTTCTCGGGGGTGTGGAGATTCAGGGAACTGATGCCGTTTTACCGGGGGGAAGATGAGGTTGTGACGATCGGGGAAGGGCGGACGGTTTTGCAGCGGGCGGATCTTCTGGGGGCGCGGCTGGGGATGAGAAGCGGGAATATGCTGCTGCAATATGAAGGGCTGAATCCGTCGGGCAGCTTTAAAGACAATGGGATGACGGCGGCGTTCACGCATGCGCATATGGTGGGGGCGAATCGGGTGGCGTGCGCGTCGACGGGGAATACGTCGGCGTCGTTGGCGATGTTTGCGTCGCTGGCGCAGATGCAGGGGGTGGTGTTCATCGGCAGTGGGAAGATCTCGTTTGGGAAGCTGTCGCAGGCGCTGGATTATGGGGCGCTGACGTTGCAGATCCAGGGTGATTTTGATGCGTGTCTGCGACGGATCCGGCAGATTGCGATGGACCCGAAGATGGGGATTTACTTGATGAACTCGGTGAATCCGTTCCGGCTGGAGGGACAGAAATCGATCATGTATCGCGTGCTGGAGGCGCTGGAATGGCAAAGCCCGGATTGGGTGATCGTTCCGGGCGGGAACCTAGGGAATTGCTCGGCGTTTGGGAAAGCGTTTATGGAGTTGAAGGAGTTGGGTTTGGTGAAGAAGGTGCCGAGGCTGGCGATCATCAACGCGCGCGGGGCGAATACGCTGAATGAGATCGTGACGCGGCGGGGGGTGAAGTGGAATGGGGGGAGATACGATGCGGAGACGGTGCAGAAGCTTTATGCCGCAATGGATGAGGGGGATTACCACCCGCATACGGTTGCGAGCGCGATTGAGATTTCGCGGCCCGTGAATCTGCCGAAGGCGCTGAGGGCGCTGGAGGTGATGAAGGGGGTGGTTCGGGAAGTGAGCGATGAGGAGATTCTGGAGCATCGGGCGATGGTGGCGAGATGGGGGTTTGGGTGTGAGCCGGCGAGCGCGGCGTCGGTGGCGGGGCTGCATCAGTTGTTGGATGAGAAGGTGATTTCGCCGGACGAGCAGGTGGTGTGCATTTTGACGGGGCATGAGTTGAAGGATCCGAATGTGACGGTGAAGTATCATACGGGGGTGGATATGAAGTCGGTGCAGGACATGGCACCGCGGGAGAGGCCGCATGGCAAGCTGTCGAATGAGCCGGTGCAGGTGGAGGATGATTTGTCGGCGATTGTGAAGGCGTTGGGTATGGAGGGGAGGAAGGTGGGCAATGGGACAGGAGGGGCGGGGGGGAATTTGCCGGTGGCGGAGTATTGAAAAGGGGTTCAGGGTTCGAGGTTCAGGGTTCGAGGTTCAGGAAGTTGGCGGGGTTGCTTGAGGAGATGGCATGATTGAAGTGGCGATAACGGGAGCGTGCGGGAGGATGGGGCAGCGGCTGATCGCGCTGGGGAAGCAGGATGGGGGGTTGAGGATAGTGGCGGCGATTGAGCGGCCTGACCATGAGATGCTGTATCGGGATGCGGGGGAGGTGGCGGGGATCGGGGTGATCGGCGTGCCGATTACGTTTGATTTGAAAGTGACGCCGAAGGTGTTGATTGATTTTGCGCATCCGGCGGCGACGCGGCATTGGTTGAAGACTTGCCGGGATCGTGGGATTGCGATGGTGATCGGGACGACGGGGTTGCAGCCGGGGGATCATGCGACGATCGATCAGGCGGCGGCGCAGATACCGATTTTGCAGTCGCCGAATATGTCGCTGGGAGTGGCGATCTTGTGCAAGGTGGCGGCGGAGGTGGCGAAGAGCCTGGGGGATGACTATGACATTGAGATTCTGGAGGCGCACCACCGGTTTAAGAAGGATGCGCCGTCGGGGACGGCGATGGGTTTGGCGGATGCGATTTTGAAGGCGACGGCCAAGACGCGGGATGCGTTGGTGTATGGGCGGGCTGGGGACGAGGCGACGCGGAAGCCTGGGGAAATTGGGATGCACGCGATGCGGCTTGGGGATGAGATCGGGCGACACACGGCGTACTTTGCGGCATTGGGGGAGAGGCTGGAGCTGACGCACCGGGCGACGAACAGGGACACGTTTGTGCTGGGTGCGCTGCGGGCGGCGAAATGGCTGGCGGAGCGGGCGCCAGGGCGGTATTCGATTGCGGATGTGTTGGGGGTTAAGTAGCGCGCAACGATCTATGAAGGCGTGGGATGCGGTTGGCGGTCAGGGTAGGAAGTATTTGAAGGCCAATACGGATACGATGTAGATGGCTGTCAGGACGAGGAGTCCGACAACGATGTTCACTCGCCTGCTAAGACCTGCCTCCTGGTTCATCTTTCTAACCCTCTCCGGCCTGTGTTTTGGTGCCGGTGCCAGATCATGACACCGGAATTGGCCGGAAGCCAATGACTCTCTTTAACTCACGCCTATGATGTCGGCTTTGCCGGTGGTTGTATGCCGGTCCTGAGGGCAAAGCGGACTGGTAAGACGCGGTAAGATAGCGAGCGGGTGGGGCAAGTCAACCGTGGCGGCGTGTATCAACAGGGGGCGTGGTGCGGTGGTAGAAGGTGTGGAACATGGAACGCGCGGGCTGGCTGTGGTAATGTGGATGTGGCACAGACGGCGTGCCTGCGTGGATTGATATTATAACTCATTTGGGAGACTAGACATGCGAACATGGGTCAAGTGCATTGCGTTGGTGAGCATGCTGACGCTATCGGCGGCGGCGTTTGGGCAGCAGCAACAAACCGGGGCGAGGCAGTTGGGTTGGCGGCTGGCGTGCCAGGCGTACACGTTCGGGCGGAACGGGGTGACGCTGTTTGACACGCTGGACATTCTGAAGGACGTGGGGATTCGGAATGTGGAGTTGTTCCCCGGGCAGAAGTTGTCGAAAGACAACCCGGTGGCGGTGGGGCCGGATATGCCGAAGGAGGCGATTGAGGCGTTGAAGGCGAAGTTGCAGGAAGTGCGGGTTCGGCCGGTGGCGTTTGGGGTGACGGGCGTGCCGAAGGACGAGGCGGGCGCGCGGAAGCTGTTTGAGTGGGCGAAGACGATGGAGATCGGGATAATCGTGTCGGAGCCTGGGGCGGATCAGTTTGCGCTGTTGGACAAGCTGGCCAACGAGTACAAGATCAAGGTGGCGTTGCACAATCATCCGAAGCCGTCGCCGTATTGGGACCCGCAGGTGGTGCTGGATCGGAGCAAGGACTGCTCGAAGCTGGTTGGGGCGTGCGCGGACACGGGTCACTGGGCGAGGTCCGGGCTGACGCCGGTGGATTGCATCAAGAAGCTGGAAGGGCGGATCGTGGAGTTCCACTTCAAGGATCTGAACCAGATGGGCAATGGGCACGATGTGCCGTGGGGCACGGGCGTGTGCGATTTCAAGGCGATGTTGAAGGAGATCAAGCGGCAGGGGTTCAAGGGCGCGTTCTCGATCGAGTATGAGATCGGGAAGGACGACGAGTTGAAGGAGAACGTGCGGAAGTGCGTACAGAACTTCGCGGCGGCCTGTGAGGAGTTGGCGAAGGAGTAAGCGGGTTCGCGATTGATCGATTCGATGCGGTGGATCGGGCGATGGTGTCCGATCCACCGTTTTTGTTTGGTGAAGGGGTAATCAGTCAGGATTCAGGGGGTCATTCGGGTTTGGCGTTGTGGAGGGAGCCGAAGCGGCGGATCTGGGGGAAGAGGAGGGAGATGGAGAGGACGACGAGGAGGGTTCCGAAGCCGCCGGCGACGACGGAGGTGATGGCGCCGAACCAGTGGGCGGTGAGACCGGATTCGAGGCCGCCGATTTCGTTCGAGGCGCCGATGAAGATGTTGTTGACGGCGGAGACTCGGCCGCGCATGGAGTCGGGGGTGAGGACTTGGACGAGGGTGTGGCGGACGACGACGGAGATGTTGTCGAAGGCGCCGATGAGCAGGAGCATGGCGAAGGAGAGGAGGTAGTTGCGGGAGAGGCCGAAGACGATGGTGGCGGCGCCGAAGCCGGCGACGGCGAGGAGCATGTTTCGGCCGGCGTGTTTCATGGGGGGCAGGTGAGCGAGGAGGATGGCCATGACGAAGGCGCCGATGGCGTCGGCGGCGCGGAGGCCGCCGAATCCGAGGGAGCCGACATTGAGGATTTGTTTGGCGAAGACGGGCAGGAGGTAGAGGGCGCCGCCGAGGAGCACGGCGAAGAGGTCGAGGGTGATGGTGGCGAGGATGATTCTGGTATTCCAGACGAAGCGGATGCCGGCGATGAGGGAGCGGTCGGTGTTGTCGGATTTGTCGAGGTTGGCGGGTTTGAGGAGGAAGGCGAGGGCGGCGAAGGTGAGGGCGCAGAGGGCGTCGATGACGTAGACGGTGCGGACGGAGAAGATGATGATGAGGCCGGCCAGGGCTGGCCCGAGCATGGTGGCGACCTGGAAGATGGAGGCGTTCCAGGTGACGGCGTTGGAGAAGACGGAGAGAGGGACGATTTGGGGGAGAAGTGCGGAGCGGGCGGGGCGGCCCATGACCAGGGCGGTGCTGGAGAGGACCAGGACGCCGAACATCCAGTTAATGGGGGCGCGATAGGAGAGCACGGCCAAGGCGAGGGAGCAGAGCGAGGCGAGGATGGAGGTGAGGGTGGTAATGCGGCGGCGGTCGAAGGTGTCGGCGAGGTGGCCGGCGGGCAGGGCGAGCAGGAGGAGGGGCACGGCCTGGACGCCGCCGAGCCAGCCGAGGGCGGAGTAAGAGCCGGTGCGGTCGAAGATTTCCCAGGCGAGAGCGGCGGCCTGCATTTGTTGGCCGATGACGGAGATCATCCAGCCGATGGCGTAGAGTCGGAAGTCGCCGAAGCGTAGGGCGGCGTAGGGGTCGTGGAGTTGTTGGGCTTGATCGGTTTGGGATTCGTCGGGGGCGGCGGAAGCCGGGCGGTCTTCGTCGGGGGGTTCGTAGGCGATGTTCCTGGGGTCGTTGGGGGATGGTACGGCTTCGGACATAGGGGGGTACTTCTACTGGAAGGGGGGCGGGGGTGCAATGCGGTGGGTGGTGGGGGGAATATGTGTTGGGGCAACTCGAAGTTCCAGACTCGAAGCGAATTGGGAGATGGGCGGTCCGGAGTGCGGACCGTACGAGTCACGAGTTGGTTTCGTCTTTGAAGCGGCGGCCGGTGACGTGGATGAAAACGTCTTCGAGGGTGGGTTTGCCGACGGAGACGGAATCGATGAGGCCTGAGGCGGACTCGACAAGTTGGGGGATGAATTCATGGGCGTGGGGAAGCTCGATGCGGAGGGTGGACTCGACGAGTTCGGGGGTGAGGGAGAGTTTTTGGGTGAGGATGTCGCGGAGGGCGGGGAGGTTGGAGCTGGTGAGGGTGATGACGTCGCCGCCGACGCGTTCTTTGAGATCTGGGGGTGAGCCGCAGGCGACGAGTTTGCCTTGGTTCATGATGGCGAGGCGGTCGCAGCGGTCGGCGTCGTCCATGAGGTGGGTGGTGAGGAGGATGGTGAGGCCGTCGGTTTGGCGGCAGTGTTCGAGGAGGCGCCACATTTCGATGCGGGCGGCGGGGTCGAGGCCGGTGCTGGGCTCGTCCATGAGGAGGATTTTGGGGTGGGTGAGGAGGCCTTTGGCGAGTTCGACGCGTCGGCGCATGCCGCCGCTGAGGGTTTTGGTGTAATCGCGGCGGCGGTCGGCGAGGTCGAAGCGTTGGAGCATGGTGTTGATGCGGTTGGTGAGGTCGGGGCCGCGGAGGCCGTAGAGATGGCCGTGGTGGCGGAGGTTTTCTTCGGCGGTGAGTTGGGCGTCGAGGCTTGGAGATTGGAAGACGACGCCGATAAGTTGGCGGATGAGGTTGCGGTCGGTGAGGATATTGAGGGGGTGATCGAGGGAGAGCGGGCAGAAGGTGACGGAGCCGGATTGAGGCCGGATGAGCGTGGAGAGGACACGGAAGAGGGTGGTTTTGCCGGAGCCATTGGGGCCGAGGAAGCCGAAGATTTCGGTGGGGTTGATGGAGAGGGAGAGGTCAAAGAGGGCGCGACGTGGGCCGTAGGAGTGGCAGAGGGAGTCGATGTGGATGATGGGGTGCGACATATGGGGGATTATAGCGGGCGTAGGGGGAGGATGAATGGTGAATAGCGGAATCGGAATGATGTGGATAAATGAGGAGTGACCCCTTTGTTAGTGCCTGGAGCGAAAAGAGGGCACGCAGGGCTAGGGGGCCGCTACGTGTGGAATTCGTGGCTGCCGGATTCCAGCGTGCGGATTTCACCTGGGGGGCTGACGAATTCGGCTTCGATGCCGGGGGGGAGATCGACGCGGACGGCGAGTTGGTCGTCGCCGGCTTTTTCCCATTCGACGCGGATCAGGCCCAGAGGGGAGGGGACGATGCCCTTGGCGAATTCGAGCTTGCCGGGCAGGGGCGCGATGCGGATCTGCTTCCAGCCGATGTCGACGGGCATGACGCCGAGGACCTGCTGGCTGAGGTGGTAGAGGGGTGATGCGGACCAGGCGTGGCAGCGGCTGGTGGTGGGAGTGGGCTCCCAGATTTCCCAGAAGGTGGTGGCGCCTTGGTCGAGCATCTGGCCCCATTTGTCGGAGATCAGTTCGACGGCCTCGGTGCGGAAGCCGGACTCGGCGAGGGCATCGAGCACGTAGGCGTAGAAGAAGGGGGAGGCGGTGAGGATCTTGGTGCGCTTGGATTTGGCGGATTTGAGAAGGACTTCCCTGGCTAGCGCCGGGTGGGCCTCGGGCTTGAGATGGAGGAGCATGGCCAGGGCGGTCACCTGCTGGGAGGTTTCTTCGACGGGTTGATTCTTGGCGGCGTCGAACCCGTCGCGCCAGAGCTTGGCCTTGGGGTTCCAGAAGTATTTTTCGACGGAGGATTGGAGGGCGGTGGCTTTGCGGTTGTAGGCGTTGCTGGAAGTGGTGTCGCCGAGGATCGAGCAGATGACGGAGGCCCAGCGGAGGGCCTGGAGGTACATGAGGTTGAGGACGCCGCTGAAGTTGGCCTTGTAGAGGTTTTGCCAGTCGAGGAAGACCCAGTAGCCGTCGAAGTCGCCGACGAGGCCATCGCGGACTTCGTGGGCGGCGAGGAAATCGAGGACGCGGTGCATGGCGGGGGCGCATTCGCGGAGCAGGTCGGTTTGGCCGGTGTGGAAGTAGTGGTCCCAGAGTGAGCCGACCCAGGTCATCATGTAATCAGGCAGGCGATGCAGGGGAGCATCTGCGGGGGGATGCGAATGGAGCGAGCCGTCGGGCGCTTGGGACTGGGCGACCTGGCGGATGCCGCGTTCGAAGAGGGAGACATCGCCGAAGGCGTAGGCGTTGACGCGGAACTGGACGCGCGCGTCGCCCCACCATTGGGCCTGTTCGCGCCAGGGGCAATCGACGTAGGCGTCGAACATGCAATTGCGCTGGGTCTCGCGGGCGACGCGCCAGATGCGGTTGAGGCGTTCGTCGCTGCACTCGAAGGAGCCGATGTCCTGGATGGCGGCGTGGACCTGGCGGAGAGCGACGTGGCGGAGCTTGAGGGGTTTGGGGAGGTTTCGGAAGATGAGGGTGGCGTAGCGCAGGCCCATGAAATGGAAGGGTTCGTAGCGTTGAGGGCCGGGGCGGCAGCGGTAGCGGTTGGCGGTGGCTTCTTCGCAGATGCTGCTTTCGACGATGAAGGGTGCGCCGGATTTATCGAGTTCTTCGGTGAAGAGGGTATCGATGATCTCGTCGCCGGCGGCGTCGGCGATGTCGAGCATGAGGTGGCCGGCGCGGATCTGGCCGAGGTCGAGGACGACCATGGTGAACTGGCCATCGGGCGGTGGGGGGATGGTGGTGAGGTCGGAGTCGTCGCGGAGCATGGCGGAGGGGTTTTCGAGGAGGTTTTTCCCGCGTTTCCGGGGTTCCTGGGCGGGGAGGTGGTAGACATCTTCGGCGATCTTGTAGCCACGGGCGTTTTCACCGGAGAATTGGCAGAGGACTGCCTGAAAGGATTCGATGTGTTGGGCGAGGAGGGGCAGGGCGCGTTCGTGCATGGTGAGCCAGGGGTGGCAGCCGACGGGGCCAACGTCGAAGGGCGGTTTCCAGGTTTGGTCTTCGGCTGCGGGGTAATCGGGGGTCATCCAGTGGGCGGGGTCGGCGTTGGCGTCGAAATGTTCCTGGAATCCGAGTTGGATGGTGGTGCGGGTGACGTCCTTGCGCCAGGCGGTGGCGGTTCGGCAGAGCCAGCCGTCCGGGGTGTGGAGGGGGACTTGCGAGCCGGCGACGTCGATGACGCCGTCGAGGAGGAAGCCGCTGATGTCGCGGAAGACGGATTGGAAGGTGGGGATGCCGAACTGGTGGACGATGGCGCAGAGGGTGTTTTTGCCGGTGGTGAGGGCGACGGTGAGATCGAGGGTGTCGTAGCTTTGGAATTGAGGGTAGGAGCGGGCGGGGCCTTGGTGGATACGCTTGCCGTTGACGTAGAGGGTGTAACGGGCGTCGGCGGAGATGCGGACAGTGGCAGACTGGGGCTTATCAGGGAGTTCGACGACTTTGCGGAAGTAGACGTAGGTATTCCAGGGCAGGGAAAGGTGCTTGCGGGTCCAACACCACCGGCCGGTCCAGTTTTGCTTTGTTATCGGTCCATCCTGTTCGGTCATCCTGTTTCCTTGTGTTCACGGGCGGTTGTGTTCAAGAGCAGGGGAGCATACTGTAATGATGCAGACCGCACCGGCAAGCGCGGCCAAGTTTGGCTGCCGGGAGTGCGGGGCGCGATCTTTTGCGACCAGAGCAGTCATCCATGCCGCACAACGTTGTGCTATTTGCATCCTGTCTTACCGATCAATTCTATCCGCAAGTGGGTGTGGCGGTGACGAAGATACTGGAGCATTTTGGGTGCGAAGTCCATTTTCCGGATGAGCAAACGTGTTGTGGGCAGCTATTTTACAGCAATGGGTACCATGGGGAGGCGGCGGCGCTGGTGAAACGGATGATTGGGATATTCGAGGGCTTTGACTACGTGGTGACGCCGAGCGCCAGTTGCTGTGCGATGGTGCGGGCGCACTATCCGGAGCTGTTGGCGGGGGATCATGCTTGGGAGAGCGGGTGCCGGAAGCTGGTGGGGAGCACGTAGGAGTTCTTGCGGAAGGTTTTGAAGGTGGATGTGTCGCGGCTGAGTCTGCCGCGGCGGCAGACGGTGACGTATCACCAGAGCTGCCATCTGCGTGCTATTGGGGGGAGCGAGGAGCCGGCGCGGATTTTGGAGGGGATGGGCCATGTGGATTACCGGGCGATGGAGGGGGCGGAGACGTGCTGCGGGTTTAGCGGGACGTTTGCGGTGAAGTATCCGCCGATCAGCCGGGCGATGGCGGAGCAGAAGGTGAGGTCGATTGGGGCGGCGGGGGCGGAGATTGCGGTGTGCAACGAGGCGGGTTGTTCGCTGAACATCTCGGGGATGTGCCATCGGAAGGGGGGTTGGGGTGAGGGTGAAGCACATTGCGGAGCGGATTGCGGAGGCGTTGGCGATGGATGTAAGCGGGTGGTGAGGCAAGGGGATGTATTCATGAGGCAACTGGACATTTCGTATCATTCGTTGGAGCGATTGTAGAAGGCGTAATGGCTGATCGAGTATGGGTAAGCGGAACGTTACAACCCTGCCGAACCTTCGGGCCGACGTGGCTCGATTGGTGGAGGATTTCGAGAAGGAGACGGACCGTGGGGTGGCGCTGTTGGGGGCGGCGTTTCTGGATGACGTGCTGGATGTGATGCTGCGGGCGCACTTCATTGAAGATGGGGATGTGGTGAATAAGCTGATCAGTCCGGGGCGGCCTTTGGAGTCGTTCGGGGCCAGGACGCATCTGGCGTATTGCCTGGGGCTGTTGGGGAAGGACATTTACCACGACATGAACATGATCCGGGAGATCCGGAACGATTTTGCGCATCGCCAGCCGACGACCTTTGAGCAAGCGGAGATCGGGGGGAAGTGTCAGGGTTTGCAGGCGATCAAGGTGATGATGCCGGACGATGGGTGTAGCTGCCGGGAGCGGTTTATCGTGTCGGTGGTGCTGATCGCCAATCATCTGGTGATTATGATTGAGTCGATGCGGCATGCGGTGCCGGCGAAGAGTTTCTGGGAGAATGGGGTTTTGAGGTTGAAGTAGGACTCTGTCATTTGCGCTTTGCGGCTACAATCGTCATATGGAGTTTCCTGAGCAGTCTGGGTCGAAGGGATTTGACTTTGCGTCAGCGGCTGCGGCGGAGGTGCGGCGCATCGTTTTGGAGATTGCCAAGCGCGCGGGGTGTCGGCGGGCGATCAAATCGAAGTCGATGGTGAGCGAGGAGATCGAGCTGGACGCGGCGATGGAAGAGGCGGGGCTGGAAGTGGTGAAGACGGATCTGGGGGAGTTTATTTTGCAGATCAGCCATGATCGGCCGAGCCATTTGTGCGGGCCGGTGATCCATAAGGACAAGGCGTCGATTGCGAAGCTGTTTTCGGAGTATTCTGAGACGGCGTATAAGGATGATGCGCAGGCGCTGACGATGCAGGCGTCGGCGGAGCATGGACGGACGGTTTCGCTGATTCCGCCGGTGCATGTGGCGATTATCGAGCCGGCGAAGATGGTGGGGGTTTGATTGATCTGTTCGAGAAGCTTGGGAAGGCTGCGGCGGCAAGCGCGACGACGATTATTACGGGGCCATCGAAGACGGCGGGTATTGAGATGGAGATTGTGACGGGGGTGTACGGGCCTGGGGTTGTGCAAGCGTTCATTCTGCAGTGAGCTGGCGGCCGGCGATCCAGACGGAGGTGGGGAGGAGTTGGGGCTGTTCGAGGATCTCGCGGAGGGGGTCGCTGGTGGTTGTGTTGAAGAGGACGAAGTCGGCGGCGTTGTTGGGGGTGATGACGCCGAGGTTGGGTGCGGCGATGGCGCGAGCGGCGTGGGAAGTGGCCAATTGCCAGAGGCTTTGGGGGTCGATGTCGGGGGCGATGTGGTGGAGGAGGCGGAGGTCGTCGACGAGGTTGAGATCGGGGGATGAGGCGCAGGAATCGGTGCCGACGGCGACGTTGATGCCGCGGGCCAGCATTTGGCGGAAGCGGTGGAGTGGGTGTTTGAAATAGGCGTGGGTTCGGGGGCAGTAGACGACGGTGGCGGGGGTGTTGGCGAGGATGGCGAGTTCATCGTCGTCGCAGTAGTTGACGTGGGCGAGGAGGGTGGGGTGGTCGAGCAGGCCGAGGGATTGGGCGAAACGGATCGGGCCGGCGGTGAAGGTGGGGACGCGATCGTCCCAGGCGTGGAGGAAATCCCAGAGATCGCGGAAGGGACCGCTGTGGTTGGCGAGGAAGGTGGCTTCGTCGGGGGTTTCGGCGAGGTGCGTGGCGAGGGGAAGGTGGTGGTCTTTGGCGAGTTGGAGGCAGCGGCGATAGCCGGTTGCTTCGATGCTGTAGGGGGCGTGGGGCGAGAGGGCGACGCGAAGGCGATCCGAGGCGTGGGTGGGGTCGATGGCGGTTGCGAGCCGAGGTTCGAGCAGGTCGCGACGCTGGGCCATCGCTTGGACTTCGCCGTAGCTGACGACGCGCAGAGGGGATTGGCGGAGGAGCGGGCGGGTGAGATGGCATTGGCGGCTGATGTCGGCGACGGTGGTTACGCCGAAGCGAAGGCACTGGGCGGTGGCGGTGGAGATGGCGTGTTGGACGGAAGGAGCGAGGTTGGCGGGGTCTTGGGTGGTGCGGCTGATGACGCCTTTGAGCCATTGGACGAAACTGTCCGGGGGCGGGCAGAGGCGGGTGCAGTCGCTCAGTTCGAGATGGGTGTGGGCGTTGATCAGGCCGGGGAGGATGATTGCGGCGCCGGCGTGGATCAGGGTTGCGTCGGGGTGTTGTTGGCGGAGCGTGTTGGCGGGGGCGACCGCGAGGATCTTGGATTCGTCGAAGACCACGCCGGCCTGGTGGAGCGGCGGGCGGTTCATCGGGGCGATCCACTCAGCCAGCAACAGCGTTCTCACAGGGATTGATCTTCCTGCAATTCGGCGAGAAGTAAACTGATGGCTTGTTGGGTGGCTTGGAGACGCTGGCGGGCCATTTGGCGGATGGGCTCGAAATGGAAGCCGTCCTTGAGTCGCGCTTCCCAGTAGCCATATTGCTGGCGCTTGACGAAACCTTGAACGACGGCGGTGACGGAGGCGTGTTGGCGGGCGAGTTGCATGGCTTGGAGGAGCAGCCCCGTCAGGCCGAAATCATCGAGGTTGACCGCGTCGGCGAGGAGCTTGGCTTCGGGCAGTTTAGGGGATCGGAGGGGGAGTTCGCGAAGCAGCATGGTGGCGCGATCGATCAGTTGATCGTCGGCGTGGTCGGAGAGGCTGCTGATGAGGAGTTCGGCGGCCTGTTCGGCGCGTTCGCGGAGGTTGACTTGGCCGAGCTTGCCGACGGGCTTGCCGGTGCGGTCGGGCAGTTGGAGGGCGTGGCACGCGAGTTCCATTGTCTCGCGGTCAAGCTCGGGGGGGGTGAGGTTGAGCTCGATCAGGCGTTGCACCCGATGCCACAGGCGGCGCGCGTCGTCGAGGAGGCGGGAGGCGGGCGAATCGGGGGCGCTGGTCAGCAGGCGCTGGAGGTGTTGTTGAAGTTCTGGTTCCAGGTTCGTCTCCGAGACAGTGGCACAGCGTACTTGGCTGCTCTGCAATATGGCGTGGCGATGGCGGCGGGTCAAATCGAATCAGCGAAAAAGTGGTTTTGGAGTGGGATGGATGGTGCAGGGTTTTACTCTCGGCGGCGTGCAGTTAACATGGCTGGCCAACAAACGAACAGGAGACGCCATGCATATCTGTTTGAATCGTGTCACCGCGGGGGGGAGTTTGCCGTTTGAGCAGTTTGTGGATTTGGCTGCGGAGGCGGGGTTTCCGGGGGCGGACGTGGATATGGGGTATGGGCAGAAGCAGGGTGCGGCGGCGCTGCGCGATCTGTTTGCGGCGAAGAAGCTGAAGTATGGCGGGTGGGGATTGCCGTTTGATTTCAGGGGGGATCAGTCGAAGCAGGAGGAGGGGATTCGGAATTTGGCGGTCCAGGCGAAGGTGGCGGGGGAACTGGGGATTGATTCGTGCGCGACGTGGCTGATGTCGTCATCGAAGCTGCCGTTGATAGAGAACTGGCTGTTTCATGTGGCGAGGCTGAAGCCGGCGGCGAAGGCGCTAGCGGATTGCGGGCTGCGGCTGGGGCTGGAGTTTCTCGGGCCGTACCATATTCGGCGCGGGGGGCCGCACGAGTTTGTGTTTACACCGGGGCAGATGTTGGAATTGGCGGACGCGATCGGGCCGAACGTGGGGTTGTTGGTGGATGCGTTTCACGTGTACACGTCGGGGACGATGTGGGAGCATCTCTCGCAGATCTCGGGCAAGCGGATTGTGCTTGCGCACTTGAATGATGCGCCGGCCGGGCCGATGGCGTCGCTGCAGGATTCGAAGCGGCTGCTGCCTGGGGAGGGTGTGATGGACTTGAATGCGTTCATGAGTGCGCTGGAGAAGGCGGGGTATTCGGGACCGGTATCGCTGGAGGTTTTCAGCGATGAGCTGAAGAAGATGCAACCGAAAGAAGCGGCGAAGAAGGCGTGGGAGGCGACGAAGAAGGCGCTGCCGAAGTACGGCGGATAGGGTTCACCGCAGAGGCGCGGAGGACGCAGAGAAATGCTGAGCAACGAGTCATGCGTTTCGCATGACTCGTTGCTTTTTTGGTGTCATTTTTTTTGGCTTGGATTCCTCTACGTGGATGAGGTGGTAGGCGTAGGCATCGACGAGGGCTTGCCAACTGGCGTCGATGATGTTTTCGCTGACGCCGATGGTTCCGAAGATCTCGCGTTTGCCGTCGTGTCCGAGGCGGGTGCTGGTGATGACGACGCGGACGCTGGCGGAGGTTTCGTCGCGGGAGTTGATGACGCGGACCTTGTAGTCATTGAGGTGGACATCGCTGATGGCGGGGTAATAGCGGGTGAGGGCCTGTCGGAGGGCTGAGTCGATGGCGGCAATGGGGCCATCGCCTTCGGCGACGGCATGTTCGGTGCGGCTGTCGACGTGGATTTTGACGGTGGCTTCGGCGATGGGGGTCTTGCTGTCGGTCTTGAGGATGACGACGCGGTAATGATCGAGGGTGAAGAAGTCGCGGAAGCGGCCGATCTCGCGGCGGACGAGCAATTCGAAGCTGGCTTCGGCGGCCTCGAACTGGTAGCCGACGTTTTCGAGTTCCTGGACCTTTTTGAGAAGCCTTTTCAGGGTGGCTTTGTCGTTTTCGATGTCAAACTTCTTGCCGGCATTGGTGGCGATGTTGCTTACGCCGGAGAGTTCGGAGACGAGGATTCGGCGGGTGTTGCCGATGGTTTCGGGGTTGACGTGCTCGTAGGTGGTGGCGTCTTTTTGGACGGCGTGGACGTGCATGCCGCCTTTGTGGGCGAAAGCGCTGGCTCCGACGTAAGGTTGGCCGGAGACGAGGTTCATGTTGGCGGTTTCGTAGACGAATCGGCTGATTTCGGTGAGGTGTTTGAGGGTGCCGCGGCGGAGGCAGCGGAATTTGTATTTGAGTTGGAGGTTGGCGATAGCGGGGATGAGGTCGAGGTTTCCGCAGCGTTCGCCGACGCCGTTGATGGTGCCTTGGACGTGATCGGCGCCGGCGTTGACGGCGGCCAGGGCATTGGCGACAGCGACGCCGCCGTCGTTGTGGGGGTGGACGCCGAGGCGGCAGCCGGTGCGTTTGCGGACGGTGGCGACGGTTTCGGCGATGAACTCGGGCATGCTGCCGCCGTTGGTGTCGCAGAGGACCAGGACCGATGCGCCGGCCTCGCGGGCGGATTCCAGGGTGCGGAGGGCGTATTCGGGGCTCACGCGGTAGGCATCGAAGAAGTGCTCGGCGTCGTAGACGACCTCGCGGCCGGCCGAACGCATGAGTCTGACCGAGTCGGCGATCATGGCCAGGTTCTCTTCCAGGGATACGCAGAGGACTTTGGTGGTCTGGTATTCGCTGGTTTTGCCGACGAGCGTGACGACGGGGGTCTGGGCGTCGAGGAGGGCTCTCATGCCGGGGTCATCCTCGGCCTTGATGCCGCGGCGGCGGGTCATGCCGAAGGCGGCGACCTTGGCGGACTTGAGCTTCAGGGCTTTGACCTCGCGGAAGAAGGCTTCGTCCTTCGGGTTGGACAGCGGGAAGCCGCCTTCGACGTAATCGACGCCCAACTCATCGAGCTTCTGGGCAATGAGGAGTTTGTCGTCGAGCGAGAGATTGAACCCTTCGCCTTGCGTGCCATCGCGGAGGGTGGTGTCGTAGATTTCGATTCGGCGTGGCTTGTTCATCAAAACACCTCAAACAACCCTGTTCCTCAGAATGCGCAGCCCCTACAACGAAAATGCCCTGCCGGGTGGGCAGGGCGTTGAATGCTCGGATAAACAACCAGCCCTACCCGCAGTTACCTGGAGTAATAATGATGGGCGAGATGATATCAGTTCGCATCGGCATGTCAGTATGATAGCCCAAATCCGCTGGGCGTCAAATTGGCTTTACTCGACGACGATGGTGCCTTTTTGGCGGGGGTGGAGTTTGCAGTTGTAGGGGAACTTGCCGGCGGTCTTGAAGGTGTACTGGAAGGTGCCCCTTTTCTTGAGGGTTCCGGAGGAGAAGGAGCCGTCATTGGCGTTGACTGTGTGATCCAGGTCATCGTTGTTGGTCCAAGTGACGGTTTGTCCCTTCTTGATGGTGAGGGTTTCGGGGGTGAATTTTCGGTCTTTGATGGAAACGGCGGCGGCGGAAGGGGTAGGAGGGGCTTTGGGCTTGGGTTTGTCTTTGGGCGCGGGCTGGGCGGCCAATAACAGCAGCGACAAGAGTGCGATCAGCAGCGTCTTGCACATAACTACTCCCCTGAATAAGACACCGGCCGGGCCGACTTGCTAGGGCCTTCGACAGTATATCGGTGCCGGCGGACGGCTAACTTTTACTGAACGCCGGCGGTTTGGGACATTGTCACAGGGTACCGTCGGCGAAGACAAGTCCCAAATTTCGGGTTACGCCTTGGTCTTCGAGGAGTCGGCTGACCATGGTTGCGTAGCCCTTTTTGACGAGTGGGCAATGGGAGAGGCCGAGGTTGGCGCGGGTTCGCATGACGGCGGATTCGGAGGGGCCTTCGATTTCGATGAAGTTGCCGAGGATAGGGAGACGGTCAAGCTCGATTTGGCAGTCGTCGAGGGTCCAGGAGTGCCTGCGTTTCTGGAAGCGTAGGCGACGCATGAAGCCGAGTTGGTTGAGGAGGCTTTCGGCGTCGGTGGCGCTGGCGACTTCGAGTTCGGTCTCCGGTCGCATTTTGAGTTGACCGGGGAGATTGGGACCTTTGTGGGTGATGATGTAACGTTCCTGGCCGGTGGCGAGGTTCTTGGCGATGCGCAATCGCAGCCCGGAATCGTTGGCCAGGAGCGATCGGTTCTTGGTGTCGTAAAATGTATTGGTTTCGAGGAATTCGCCGACGGATACGGCGCCGCGCTGCTGGAGCACCGCGATCATGGCGGGTTCATTGTCGAGGCGCATCTTGGCTTCGATCTCAACGGGCATCACTTCACCACGAAATTGACGAGTTTTTTCGGGACGTAGAGGCTTTTCACAATGGTCTTGCCTTCGAGCCAGGGGCGCACCTTATCGGCGGACTTGGCGGTCATGAGGATCATCTGCTGTTCGGCGTCGGCGGGGACGGTAATGCGGTCGCGGAGCTTACCGTTGACCTGGACGGGCAGCTCGATCATTTGTTCGATCAGTTTTGCGGGGTCGAGTTTCGGCCAGGTTTGGCGCGAGAGGGAAGCCTGGTGGCCGAGGCGGTTCCAGAGTTCTTCGGCCAGGTGTGGGGCGAAGGGGGCCAGGAGCAGCGCGAATGTTTCGGCCAGTGCTCGCGGAAGGGCGGGGAGCCGGCCCATTTCGTTGTTCAGCTTGATGAGCTCGGCGATGGCGGTGTTGAAGCGGAGACCTTCGATGTCTTCGGCGACCTTTTTGATGGTGCGGTGCATCTGGCGCTCGAGATCGTCGGGGATGGGCACGTCGGCGACTTGCGGGGCAGCGGCGGCGGTCTCGTCATCGCCGACGAAGTTGCGCCACACGCTGTTCAGGAAGCGGGACATGCCGATGATGTCGCGGGTGTTCCAGGGCTTGGACGCCTCCAGCGGACCCAGGTACATCTCGTACAGCCGGAAGCAGTCGGCGCCGTAGTCGCAGACGATGTCGTCGGGGTTGACGACATTGCCGCGGCTCTTGGACATCTTGAAGCTGCGGGCATCGACGCGGATGGCGGGGTTGGATTTGAGGCGGCAGGTGTCGCCGGCTTTTTCGACATCGGCTTCGGCGACGCGTTTGCCGACGCGTTTTTCGCCGGTTTTGCGGTCGAAAGCGACGAGGAATGTGCCTTCGGGGGTGGCCTCTTCGGCAACGTCGTGGAGATCGGACAGGCTGACGGGGGCGCCGTCGGGCTTCTGGAAGGCGGTGTATTCCATTTCGCCGAGGATCAGGCCTTGGTTGACGAGGCGTTTGAAGGGTTCGGGCGTGGAGACGTGGCCAAGATCGAAGAGCACCTTGTGCCAGAATCGGGAGTAGAGCAGGTGGAGGACGGCGTGCTCGACGCCGCCGACGTACAGGTCTACGGGCATCCAGTACTTTTCCTTGGCCGGGTCTACGAATCGCTTGGGGTTCTTGGGGTCGATGTAGCGGAGGTAGTACCAGCACGACCCGGCCCACTGGGGCATGGTGTTGGTTTCGCGGATGAAGGTTTGGCTATCGCTCTGGACGCGGAGCCAGTCTTTGGCCTTGGCGAGGGGCGGCTCGGGGGTGCCGGTGGGCTTGAAATCGTCCATCTGGGGCAATTCGATGGGCAACTCGCTTTCGCTGACGGGGTACGTGTTGCCATCGGAGTCCAGGAGGATGGGGAACGGCTCGCCCCAGTAGCGCTGGCGGGAGAAGAGCCAGTCCCGGAGCTTGAATTTGATGGTGCGATGGGCGACATCTTCGGCGGAAAGCGCGCGGATGATCTCTTCCTTGGCGCGCTCGGTGGGCAGGTCGTTGATGAGGGGTGAATTGATGGCGATGCCGTCCTCGGTGTAGGCGCGATCGGGGTCGGGTGCTTCGCGGTCGGGGGGGCGGACGACCGGGCGGATGGGGAGGTTGAATTTCGTGGCGAATTCGAAATCGCGTTCATCGTGGGCGGGGACGGCCATGATCGCGCCCGTGCCGTAGCCCATGAGGACATAGTCGGCGATCCAGATGGGGATTTTCTCGTTGTTGACCGGGTTGACGGCGTAGGCGCCGATGAAAACGCCGGTTTTCTCCTTGGCCTCGGCCATGCGGTCGCGTTCGCTCTTGTTGGCGACGGTGGCTTTGTAGGCCTCGACGGCGGGGCGCTGCTCGGGGGTGGTGATGCGATCGACCAAGGGGTGCTCGGGAGCGAGGACCATGTAGGTGGCGCCGTAGAGAGTGTCGGGGCGGGTCGTAAAGACGGTGATGGCCGGGGCTTGATTTGCGAAGTCGTCCGGGCCTTCTCGTTCGAGTCGGTCTTTGGGCGCTTCGTAAAGCAATTGGTAGGGGTCAACGGCCTTGGCGAAGGGCGCGGCGATGCTCGCCGGGTCGAGTTCGAAATCGACTTCGGCGCCGACGCTCTTGCCGATCCAGTTACGCTGCATTTCCTTCAGGGATTCGGGCCAATCCAGAAGCTTGAGGTCGCTGAGGAGGCGATCGGCGTAGGCGGTGATACGGAGCATCCACTGGCGCATGGGGCGTTTTTCGACCGGGAAGCCGCCCACTTCGCTCTTGCCGTCGATGATTTCTTCGTTGGCCAGGACGGTTCCAAGACCCGAGCACCAGTTGACGGGGACCTCAGCGGTGTAGGCGAGCCGGAGGCCGGCGATGACGTCGCGTTGTTCTTCGGGGCCAAGTTCCTGCCAGAGGCGGTACATTTCGGGCTGGCCGGAGAGCGCTTCCATTCCTTCGGGGATGGGGTTGAGGTGGACGGAGCCATCGGGGGCGACGACGTAGTTTTCGTTCAAGAGGTCCTGGAGGAGATGGGCGATGGGGCGGGCCTTCTCCTGCACGGGGTCGAAGTAGCTGTTGTAGATCTGGAGGAAGATCCACTGGGTCCAGCGGTAGTACTTGGGATCGGTGGTGTCTACTTCGCGGTCCCAGTCGTAGCTGAGGCCCAGCATCTGAATTTGCCGGCGGAAGGTCTTGATGTTCTGCTCGGTGGTGATCTTGGGATGGGTGTTGGTTTTGATGGCGTACTGCTCGGCGGGAAGCCCGAAGGCGTCCCAGCCGATGGGGTGCAGGACGTTGCAGCCTCGCATACGCAGGTAGCGGGAGATGATGTCGGTGGCGGTGTAGCCTTCGGGATGACCGACATGCAACCCTGCGCCGCTGGGGTAGGGGAACATATCGAGCACGTAGGCCTTGGGCATGCCGCCGGCCTCAGCCGGGTCGAGGGCGCGGAAGCTCTTGTGCTCTAGCCAATACTGCTGCCATTTCTTTTCGATCGTCGTGAAGTTGTAAGGCATAGCGCCACGATCATAGCCAAACTCGGCGAGTCTGTAACGGCTGCCACACCTGAAGAATCAGCTTGAGGTGCTGAGGCGGTTGGCTGAATCGGTGCGTTCGGGAAGCTGGATTGTGTGGAGTATACTCGGCGGGAAACCACGAATTTGCCGGAGCGACTGGAGTGATATTTCCGCTGGTCGATCTGCGATGTGTGGCCAAGAGGTACCCGTGACTCAATATACCTCTCGCTTCATCAGGGAGCCGGTGCGTGGTAACTGCAAGCACGATGCGCAACTGTAGTACCCAAAGGAGGCTTGCTTCATAGGTTCTCCTCATACGCGGCTATCCGAGAAGGCCAGGGCGTGGCGGTCTTTCGTACGAGGCCGAACCTCAAGGAGCATCTGGCCACCTCTGCCCTGATCGAGCATCATGGTTGTCAGATCTTCCGGAACGCGCCGGCCAATTGGGCGGCCAGGTCGGCCGGCGGCGCAGGCGGCGAAGAAGTCTTCTCCGGCAGCGGCGTCGTGCCGCAACGCTGCACGGGCTT
>JAPLNB010000184.1 GCA_026693085.1 Planctomycetota bacterium
ATGGATATGGTGAGGGCGGCGGTTGGGGGGGTGGTGGAGCAGCTTGAGGGCAGGCGGATGCTGGATGCGATGCTGAGGAACTGGGAGGAATACAATGGCTTCTGACCCTGTTTCTTGTCGCTTCGGCGGACCCTACTACTACTTCGTCCCGGATAATGAGGAGTGACCCCTTTTATTCGTTGAAGAAGTAGTTGTCGGTTGACGGGGAGCGGCGGCGGTGGGGGAAAAGCGGAGGTTGGGGGAGGGGGGGACATGGGGGAGGGCCTTTTGGTGGGGTTAATGGCCGGTGTGCCAGTCGAACCAGGCGGGCATGAGGACGCTGTCGTCCTTGTGGGCGGGCTCGCGAGAGCTGCGGGAGCCTTGGAATCGGTCGGCGTCGTAGATGTTGTCGCCGTTGCGGCCACAGAGGGGGGTGGTGGAGAAGGCGACATGTCCGTCGTTGTAGAGGACGTTCTGGCCGGCCTGGTTGTGGTTGGAGCTGTTGGCGGCGCGGATGATCTGGGGGGTGGGGTTGGGTACGGAGGCGCGGAAGGCGTTGAGGTTATCGTTGCGGTCGGCGGCGACGGCGAAGTCGGGAGCGACCTTGGGGGGAGGGCGGTAGTCGGGAACGAAGTCGGCGGGATACTGGTTGGCGAAGCTGTAGCTGAGGGTGGAGCCGACGGTCTGGGAAGTGGAGAATATGGACGTGAAGTTCCAGACTTGATCCAGGGGCTTGCCGTCGAGGGTGTCGCGCACCTGGTTGCCGGAGGGGCAGAGGACGACGTCCAAGGTGAGCAGGCGAGCGCGAACCAAGAGGAATAAGGGTGCAGAGGTATCATTATGGTCTTTTCTGCCCTGACGACCCATTGGAGATGGTCTGAACGCCGTATAGCCGGCGGTAGGCTCATAGATACCCCGGGGGTAGCGGCCTTTGTTGTCCTGGGCGTACTCGCGGAGGGCGAGGTCGATCTGGTGGAGGTTGGAGGCGCATTTGATGCGGCGGGCGCGTTCCTGGGCGGCGGTGAGGGCGGGGAGCAAGATCGCAATTAGCACCGTTATGATACCGATGACGACCAGCAGCTCAACCAGCGTGAAGGCTTTGCTGCTTTGACGAGCGTCGTTGGACATCCGATACCCCTTTCAGATGACCTTGTCATGTTTCATATGAGCTTGTCATGCACCATTCGACATGGGTCGAACACAGATTCTGGATTAATTCTAACCTGGGGGGCTTGACTTTGCAAGGGATCTCCTGTATTTTTTTGCTTGTTGCGAATAATCTCAGAAGCGGCGGGTTCGCCCGAGGGTGGGGACTGCAAAAACCACTCCAATTGGTGTTAAGGGCGGGCGCTTGATCGGGAATGTTACTCCGCGATGAGTGTGTGCTTGTCGCGGGGATGATCTTTCTTTGTCTCGTTTCAGGAAAGGAGGCAGCCGGGGGTCGGCCTTGGCATTGCCTCCGGGGAAGTTATGGGCGATCTGACCGCGCGCCAGCAAGAGGTCTTGGTGGAGTTGTTGCACGGGCGATCCGAGAAGGAGGGGGCCGGCAGCCTCGGGATCAGCCGGAGCACGCTTCACGATCATGTCAAGGCCATCTATCGGGCTTATGAAGTCGGCAGTCGTTCGGAGCTGCTGAGCCTGTGGATCGCACGGCAGGGGGATGTGAACGGCCCGGCGCCCCCGAATACAACTGGTCGTTAAGGAAATAGTGCTCCGGCTCACACCCGCCGGCAAGACGCGCGGGCTAATAGTCCCAGATGGGTTCTCGCGGCAGCAGCAAGCTATCGGCGCGGTGGTTGGGGAATACGTTCCCTTCACCATTCGGGTCGGCGGTGTAGATGTTGTCCTCGTTGTAGCCGCAGAAGGGCGTGGAGGCCCAGACGACGCGCCCGTCGTTGTAGAGCACATTCTGGCCCTTGCGGGCGTGATTGGGGCTGTTCCTGTCCTGCATCCATTGAGGGACAACCTTGTCCTTTGCGGGGTTCGCGAGGCCATGAGGTGGAAGCGGATCATTGCGATCGGCGACCACGGCGAAATCTGCGGGAAGCCGGGCGGGATAGGGCCTGTATTCGGTCTGCTTGCCGTTCGTGCCGGGGTAGGGAGTGGCGTAGGAGTAGTTGAGGGTGTTGCGCCGAGGTCTTTCCCACCCGAAATCTTCCCATTGCTCTACCGGAGTTGTCGTCGTGTAGGTGGATGGTAGGGGAGCAACGGATGGACAGAGAAAGATTTCTCGGGGGACCAGACGGGAAAGAACAAGGCGACACAGCGCCACGGTTATGCTGTTCTCGCTACTACGGAATTCGTTTGAGGCAAACGCTCTGGGAGGTTTGCCTGGGACGTAGACACCTCGGGGGTAAATACCCTTGTTGTCGTTGGCATAGATATAGAGAGCGATTCCGAGTTGATGCAGATTGGCGGCGCATTTGATCCTATTAGCGCGCTCTCTGGCCGCCGCGAGCACCGGCAAGAGGATTGCGACCAGCAACGCTATGATCGCGATGACCACGAGAAGCTCAACCAACGTAAAAGCTCTGGGTTTGAGGTCGTTGCTGTACGACATGGCATGCTCCGTCGAGAGGTGTGCTCCGCAGTCGTAACTAGCACAATTTAGCGAGCAAAGCACCCACTGTCAAGACAATTCACCCCCCCCTGTTTAGGGGATTGCATTTGGTGGTGCAATCTGTGTACAAGTCAGAGTGCCGTGCCGCGTGCGCAGGTGAGGCAAGCGTATGAAAAATGGCGGCATCGGGCTCGCAGGTTTTCAGGATAGGTTGAATTGAGCCACTCGCGCGTGAGCGTGTGCTCGCGATGCGCGTGGTTGCATTTATCCCGCTGAGCGGGACTGGAGAATGCCATGAAGGCGAAAACGCAGAAAGGGAAGCAGCAGAGGATGGACCGGCGATCGGCGCTTTCCAGCGCGGTCGGGCCGGCAATCGAGCAGCTTGAAGGCAGATGTCTGTTGAGCATTGCCACCAACTTCAATGACGTCACCCACACGCTGACGGTCACGGGCACGAGCAGCGACGACACTATCGACATCCTGACGGACACTGGAACATTGAAGGTCCAGGAAAACTACACGGACGTTTGGACTCACGCGGAGAGCGATGTGGACTATATCGTGGTGAACGCCGGAGGAGGCGCTGACCCAGTTACGATCGATGGTTCGACTGTCGCTGATCGAATCGCGATCACGCTGAATGGAGGAGCGGGCGACGACATTCTCCAAGGCGGCGCCGGCGCTGATACGCTCAACGGCGATGATGGTCTTGACACCCTCTACGGAGGGGCGGGCAACGATCAGCTCAACGGCGGTTATGGCGTCGACGCGTTGTACGGCGAGGCTGGCAATGACCAGCTCAATGGACAGGCTGGGGACGATGTACTCCAGGGCGGGGCCGGTGCCGATACGCTCTCGGGCGGTACGGAGAACGATACTGCCGACTACACCGACAAGTCGACAAACCTCACAATCACGCTTGACGACGGCGCCAACGACGGCGCCAGCGGAGAGAACGACAACGTCAACAGCGACATCGAGACCGTTATTGGCGGGGAAGCCAACGACAGCATTACCGGCAGCTCAGGAGCTAACCGCCTCGAAGGTGGGCTCGGTAATGATACGCTCAATGGAGGCGACGGCGCGGACGCTCTCTATGGTGGAGACGACAACGACGTGCTGCAAGGCGCTGCAGGCCCCGATACGATGTATGGGGAGGCCGGCAATGACACGCTTGACGGGGGAACCAGCGCGGACGACTTCTACGGAGGCTCCGGGAACAATACGGCCAGTTATGCCAGTCGCAGCGAGGCCCTGACGCTCTCACTGGATAACACAGCCAACGACGGCGACACCGGGGGGAGCGAGGGCGATAATCTGAATCCCTGGGGCGACATCCAGACGGTTGTCGGCGGGTCGGGGAATGATCTGATTGAGGGGAACTGGCAGGCCAACCGGCTGGAGGGCAGGGCGGGGAATGATACGATCAGGGGGGAGAGCGAGGCGGATACGCTGGATGGCGGAACGGGGACGAACACGGTGGACTACTCGACGAGCAACAGCGGGGTGAATGTCTCGCTGGATGGGTCGGTGAACGATACGGATGGATTTGGGTCTACGGACACCATCACGAATTTTCTGAACATTGTGGGGGGATCGGGCGGGGATACGCTGACGGGCGATGGGAACGCCAACTCGGTGGACGGGGGGGACGGGAATGATACGATCTATGCGCTGGGGGGGAATGATGTGGTGTCCGGGGGGATTGGAAACGACATGATCTACGGGGGCGGCGGCGTGAATTCGATCTTTGGCGGGGATGGGAATGATACGCTGTATGGGGACGTCGACTCGGGTGGGGGGTCTTCCTATGGCGGGTACATTGCGGGCGGGGAGGGGGCGGATTTGATCTACGGGACGGGTGGGAGCGACACGATCTGGGGAGAGTCGTCCGGGGCGACGACGGGCGGGAATGATACGATCTATGCGCTGGCGGGGAATGATGCGTTGTACGGGGGGCCTGGAAACGACCAGTTGTACTTTGGGGATGGGGCTGATTATGGGTATGCGGATGACGGGGATGATACGCTGGATGGCGGGGCGGGGAGCGATTACTTGAGTGGCGGGGCTGGGAATGACAAGTTCTATACGCGGGACGGTGCGGTGGACACGTTGGACGGAGGGGCTGGGGACGACTGGGCGCAGGTGGATATGGATGGGGAGGATAATCCCATCGACGTGCTGTCGAGTATTGAGACGGTGGAGATGGAGTAGGCGATGAGTGAGACGTGAAGAAGGCCAGGGCGAGGTCTCTGGGCGTTTTCTTCTGGGGGACAAGAAAAAGGGTTTGCGCCAAGTAAGCTCGCGAGAGGAGGAAGTCATGTGAAGCTGAAACATAACTGAAACCTCTCAAAAAAAGAAAAGGGGTCAAAAAAGAAAAGGGGTCACTCCTTATTAATTGGAGGCCAAAAGGGGTCGGGAGTCTTATTGGGGCCAGAAAAAGGGTGGGCAGGGGTTGGCTGGCAGGTGGGGGTGGACGATGGGGGGGGCGATCGGGGCCTGGACAAGCAATCGGGTTTTATTGATCTCACGAAGCGTTCCGCGATGGCGTTTATGGCATTTGGCATCCATAGTGCGTATTCTGCCGCTCAGAAAGCACCCGCCATCATGGAAAAGCAATATCGCATCGCTTTGCTCTATCTCTCAATGCTCTTTGTGCTGACCGGCGTCGGCTGCGTGCACTGGCAAGCCGCACCGGCGGCCTCCAACTCCGTGCCAACCGCGCAATGGCGATCCTTTGCCGACGCCGGGCTGCCCGACCTCTTCGCCTGGACCGATACTGCGACCGTCTATGTCCTCCGCGACGGCGACGCGGCGTTGCTGATCGACCTCGGCGACGGCAGTGTTCTCGACTACCTGTTTGAAATCGGCGTCAATCGTGTGGAGTGGGTTCTGTTCACGCATCACCACCGCGAACAATGCCAAGGCGCCCCACGCCTCAAAGGCTCCTCAACAAAAGTTGCCGCCCCCGAAGCCGAACGAGCGCTGTTCGAGAACCCCGCCAACTTTCGCAAGATGAACGTCTCGCTCGGCGACGCCTTCACGATCCATGGCTCCAGCTACGTCCGCCCGCCCATCCAGGCGGTCCCCCTTGACCGCACTTTCCGATCCATGGACACCTTCTCCTGGCATGGCCGCGAGTTCTGGTGCGTCGATACGCGTGGCAACAGCCCCGGCGGCATGTCATACATGCTGAAGCACAACGGCCGGCACGTCGCCTTCAGCGGCGACGTGATGCTCGACGGCGCCACGATGCACACGTGGTACGACAGCGAATGGGACTATGGCTTCGCGGCGGGCATCCGCGCTCTGCACAACTCGGCTGCGCTTCTGGCCGACTTCCAACCGTCATTGCTCCTGCCATCCCATGGCCCCGCAGTGCGCGAACCCAAAGAGCAATTGCTCGAGTTCCAGAAAAAGCTCCGAAAGCTCGAGCGTCTCTACGTCCGCGGGTACGAAGTCAGCACGTTCTCGGCTGCGACGCAGGACTCGGTCTCGAAGCCGTCGGCGGTGCCCCACCTCTGGCAAATTTCACCCCACCTCTACAAATTCAAAGGCCCCGACTTCTGGCCGAACTTCGGAATCCTGCTGGCCGATAGCGGGCACGCGCTCGTCATCGACTGCGGCCTGCTCGACGAGAAATCTCTGGACACCGCCCTTCAGGGCATGCGTGACAAGCTTGGGCTCAAGACGATCGACGCCGCGGTCATCACGCACATGCACGGCGACCATTTCCTCGAAGCCCCATACCTCCGCGAGAAGTGGGGCACGAGAATCTGGGCGATCGATTGCATGGCCGACGTCTGCGAACACCCGGAGCGCTTCGACTACGCCGCCCCCATCCAGGCCTATGGAAAGAAAGGCGTTGCCGGCCTGCGCTTCGACCGGCTTTTCAAACGCGGCGAATCCTTCGACTGGGAAGGCTACAAGTTCACCATCGACTGGATGCCGGGCCAAACCGAATTTGCCCTCTGCCTGCACGGCCAGATCGATGGCCGCAAAGTCGCCTTCACGGGCGACAACATCTTCGCCGACCCCGCCGACCCCACCCAGACGGGCCACGAAGCGGTCGTCGCCCACAACAGCGCCATCCTCGAAGAAGGCTACATCTACGCCGGCGAGTACCTCGACCGCCTCAAGCCCGACGTGCTCGTGGGCGGCCACTCCTTCGTCATGGATCGCCCCGCGCAACTCATCGAGCGCTACCGCAAGTGGGCCTACGAAATGCGGTCCGCGTTCCAGTCGCTCAGCTCATGCTCGGATTATCGGTACGGGTTCGATCCCTTCTGGGTCCGGGCAGAGCCCTATCGAATCACTCTCCGTCGAGGCGATTCCAGGGACGTCCTTCTTCACATTCGGAACTTTCGCAATGTGCAGCAGCAACACGGCATCGAAATCCACCTCCCCCCCGGCCTCACATGCGATCCGCCCCTCCTGGAAGGCGTCGTCGCGTCCGAGTCTGGCACTACGCAGCGCATACGCCTGAAGGCCAGCGACTCGGCCCAGCCCGGCACCGCCATCATCGCGTTCGACATCACCATTGACGGGCAGCGTTTCGGCGAGCGTTTTGACATGGTGGTGAAGGTGGATTAGCTTCGGCCGTGTAGCTCGGGGATGTCAGGCAAAAAAGGGCGATGATGGGCGAGGCCTTACTTCATTAGAAAGCAGGAATGAGCGTTGGGCGGGCGTCGTGCATGGCGGAGTCGTGGGCGCAGAGGCCGACGGCGGTCCAGTTGGCGCTGGTGGGGGCGTCGGGGAAGGCGGGTTGGTTGCCGAGGACGGCTTGGAGGAAGTTGTGGGCCAGGTGGGGGTGGGAGCCGCCGTGGCCGGCGCCTTGGAGGAAGGAGAGGTGGGTGGCGTCATGGATGGCGCCGGTGAATTTACGGATGGGTTCGGGAAGTCGGGCGGCGTAGTCGGGGACTTTGACCTTCTTGGGGATCTGGTTTTCGGGCAGCCCCTTGATGTGGAGGACGGGGTCGTCGCCATCGAGTTGTTGCCATTCGAAGGAGACGCGGGAGCCGGTGACGTCGAAGGATTCGCGGTATTGGCGGGCGGTGTCGAAGAGTGAGCGGGTGACTTCGGCGGCGACGTCGTGGTTTTTGATTGAGAAAGTGGCGGATTGGACGGCGAAGGGGGAGTTGTAAAGTGGGATGAGGTCTTCGCGGATGCGGCCGGAGCCGTGGCAGGTGACGGATTGGGCGAGGGCGGGGTTGTTGGGCTGGCTGAGGATGGCGAGGCAGGGAGAGACGCAGTGGGTGGCGTACCACATGGGGGGCAGGCCGGGCCAGTAGTTAGGCCAGCCGTCCATGTCTTGCTGATGGGAGCCGCGGAGGAATTGGATACGGCCGAGGACGGCGCGGTCGTAGAGGTCTTTGACGAAGAGGTATTCGCGGGAGTAGACGACGGTTTCCATCATCATATAGGTTTTGCGGGCCTTGCGTTGGGCGGCGACGAGGGCGAGGAGTTCGTCGATTGTGGTGGCCATGGGGACGGTGCAGGCGACGTGTTTTCCGGCGTTGAGTGCGGCGAGGGACATGGGGGCGTGGTCGGGGATGGGGGAGTTGATGTGGACGGCGTCGATGTTGGGGTCTTCTAAGAGTTGGGCGTAGCTGGTGTAACGTTTCTTGATATTAAAGGCGTTGCCGATGCGGTTGAGGGAGGTGGGGTTGCGTTGGCAGATGGCGGCCAATTCGGCATCGGGGTGGGATTGGTAGATGGGGATGAATTCGGAGCCGAAGCCGAGGCCGACGATGGCGATGCGGATGGGGGTAGACATGAGGGGGATTGTACCAGGTTTTGCGTTGCGAAAACAAGTACCCGCGGAACACGCCGGCGGAGCCCCGGAAACCACCCGAAAGTCACCCGGAAACCACCCCAAGACCACCCTTTTCTCCCCCTTTTCTCCCCCTGTTGACCCCCTGGTTGTTTTTTGGGGCCATTGGCGGGGCTGGGGTTAGGGGATTTTCGATTTTCGAATGTCGATTTTCGAATGGGGGAAATGGGTTCGTTTTGTTGGGAGGGAAGCGGGTGTATGGTCCCCCAATCAGCCCCCAGGTGAGGCAAAGGGATTGGGGCGGGCGGCGGTGCGGTATGCGATTGTCAAAGAGCAGGGAAGAGGGGATTTGCCCCCCGACCCAGCAGGGGGACAGCGTCCGACCTGCCAAGGAGGTATTATACCACAGAATAGTGGCAATGTCAAGTAAAAGAGGGCGGGAATTGTTAGGGTTCGGACAGAGTCGGTTGCCCGGGGTCAGGGGGAGGTCGGCAGAAGAGGCGACCCCGCAATTCGGGCGGACAGAGTGTTTTCGGCGGGTCTTCGGCGGACCCTGCTACTACTACTTCGCCGGATAATGAGGAGTGACCCCTCCCCTTTTCTTCGTCTCGAGGCATGCCGCAATATAACCCAAAACCGCGTTTCCGTGCAAAGAAAAGTAACCTGACCCCTTTCTTGACCCCTTTTTTGACCCCACCTTTTTTGACCCTCGCTTGATGCGCCCCGTGCCTTTACGTTCATCGGTTAAGGCGAGCGATTGGCTTCCAGTTGTTGAGCCACCGTGTCAGGTCGCGAGACGGATTCTTGTACTCCCCCTGTGCGATCTGCAACTGGTCCGCGCGGGCCAGCCCCCGCGTTTCCCAGCATTTCTTGGCGCCTGTCACCCAAATGTACGTCTGAATGATCGTGGGCGCGCGATGGATGGCGTCCAGGCGATCGAGAAGCTTACGAGGTCGAATGACAACGAAGTCGGTACTCAGGTTGGCGAAGCCTTGGAGCACAAACACCCAATAATCCGCCGGCGACTGTGCCAACTTTTCACGATTGATCGTCCACCAGCCACACGCACGCAGTCGCTTCTGAAAGACCCGCGGCATGTGAGTGACCAAGAAGTCCTTCGAGAACTTGACCTGCAGTGAAATGGTCCGCCGATTCCGCCGATCGGAGACCAACAGGTCGACGCCCGTGTCGCGGAGCGGAATCCAGACGTTGGCGCGCTTGAAATGCTG
This sequence comes from Planctomycetota bacterium, assembly GCA_026693085.1. Lineage (GTDB taxonomy): Bacteria > Planctomycetota > Phycisphaerae > Tepidisphaerales > Tepidisphaeraceae > JAPLNB01. The sequence continues at coordinate 9,542 of JAPLNB010000184.1, forward strand.
TTCAAGGAATGCTCCAACCAGGTACTCGCCCGCGTGAATCGTGAATAGTGATTTCATGCCGTCGATCTCGATCGTCCGTCTAACTACTGTTTACATGGTTTCCACATAAAGCCGCATGCGGGTTCTGCTTCCAGAAAACACGCTGCCGCAGCGTTCCGATAACTCATGTATTTCCAATGGATTGGGGACACGAAGGCCAAAAGTCGGCGTCTTATATGGTTTCCGCATAACACGCATCGCCTTCTTCGTAACCGTTCACGGCTTCGTGGCCGGTCAGGCTCCTCATGAGCCTGACGACGAATAGAGAGTATACCCCCCCTCGCAAAACGCAAGCCAATTCTCGACAAAACGTGCGGTAAGACTGCGGTGATTCGTGTGGTTGGTTCGATAATGGCTCTGTCGAATGTGACAGCAGACCATGATCTCACTGACAAAACGCGCTTGCCGACAGGTCATCAAGCAGCAACGCCGTCGCATCTACGCGCACCGGCGAGCAGAGCCTGCTCCCTCAGTTCTGCCGGCCGGGCCGTGAATGGCTACGCTTTTGTTCCAAGCCCATCAATTTGTTCTTGGCCTTTTCGTAGGCCGGCTCGTCGCGTTTGCACTTTATCGTATGCTTGGGCCGTTGAACCGAGAATCCCTCGCGATGCAGCAGACGCGGCAACTGATCGTGGCTGAAGCGCGATGCGTTTGCCGCCTTGGGTTCGGCCAAGCTCGACAAGAAAGCTGAGGGTACGGCAGAGGTGCTGCCGGAGCACGGGATCGCCCGCGCGTGCGCCAGCCAGACTCGATCCTTTGCCCAGAAGAAAAGGCGTCTTGCCATTTTGTCGCTGGTGGCAGCGGTTGACAGGATCGGGGCCAGTGCAGGTTGGCTGGTGAGGGCGAGGGAAGATTGGGCGTTTGGGGTGTTTTTGTTGAGTCAACGCCAATAATCCGCGGAGAGTACGCATGGATAGATAGGTTCGAGCGGCCCACCCGTATGCGACCGCCATGCGAACCGCGGGAGGTCTGCTGGCGGCCGTCGATGCGGTTGTCGCCGACCGGGAATTCGCCGAAGACCGTCCGAAACAGTGGAGGAAGGTTCCGATGAGAAGTCCGGTGATACTTGCACGCCTGATGGTGTTTGTTGCAGCGGTTACGGTGATGATCCGGGCCTCGACCGCCGCGGATGCCGGATCTACGCCGAAGACCCGGCCGGCGGAGCAGACGGTTGTTTTCTCCAGCAATCGAAGTGGCACGTGGGCGATTTGGGCAATTCGGCCGGACGGCTCGGAGCTGCGCCAGATTAGCAAGCCGGCATCGGGAGAGCAGGACGTAGACCCGGCGTTCAGTCCTGATGGGTCCCGTATCCTGTTTACCTCAACGCGCGGTGGGACTGCCGGGCTTTGGCAGATGGCTCGCGATGGGGGCGATGCTCGGCGCATCTGCGATGGCGATCAGGGCGGCTGGTCGCCCGATGGCCGCAAGATCGTTTTTCGTCGAAGCGGAAAACTGGTCACGCAAGAAGTCGCCACTGGCAAGGAGAAGGTCATCAGCCCCGAAGGCTGGGAGAAGTGTTCCGGCGCATCCTGGAGTCCGGATGGAGCCAACATCGCGTTTGCCTGTCTGGGGTCCGGCGGCAATGCGATTTACCTCGTGGCGGCCGATGGCGGCGCCTCTCCGACGAAGGTATACGACAAACAGGGAGCCTGCCAGCCTCGGTGGTCTCCGGGCGGCAAGGTCATCGTGTACGAAACGGAGACACACCTATGCACGATCAACCCCGACGGCACGAAGAACCGGCTGATCACGTTCTACGGTGGTGTACAGCGGTACGGGCGGTTCAGCCCTGATGGTTCGCGGCTGGTTTTTTGCCAGGCCGCAGCGCCGGATGGACCGTGGGAGTTGTACACCGTCGCGGCGACGGGGGGCACGCCGACGAAGCTGACCGAAGGCGGCTCGGACATGTATCCGGATTGGAAGTGAGCGGCACGCCCGATAGAATGCGTGCCCATACCGGGAGGAGACTCGTGGCAGTTCGCAAGGTGCTGGTATGGTTCACCGTGGCATGGGCGGTGCATGCGCTGCTGGCGCCATCGACGATGGCGAGCGCTGCGGAGGTGGAACAGGCCGCCCAAGCGCCATTCACATGCCTGTTCGATACGGGTGGGCCATCGGCGTCGGCGCTGTCGGCCGACGCGCTGGGCGTCCGGACCGGCTGGGCTGCGGTGCCCGAGGACAACGTGAGCCACAGCTTCGCCGGGGATGCCGTTATCGTGAACGACCGCGTGGCGGTGGTCCTTCGGCGGAATGTGGCGGGCGCGGAGGTGTATACGAAGTCGGCCCGGAGCTTCAAGCATCGCGCAGCGTTGATTCCGGTTGCGGCGAATGGTGAAACAGGCTCGCTGTCCGCGGTGAAGATCATCGAGAACTCTCAGGCTGCGGTCATGATCGAAGCCGGCTTCAAGACCAGCGCCGGCGCGGCTGCCACGGTCCGGTTTCGTCTGACGGCCGGTGAATCACTTCTGGATGTGCGTGGGGCGCAGGGGTTGGCGAGGCTGCGGGTGTGCGATCAGGCGACCTATGTCGTTGTGCCCGATTTTTTTGCAGATGACATGGTGTTCGATCCGGCGGCCCAGGACGGCGTTCGCATCGGACTGCCCGCCGAGAATTCGGTGCTGGGGTTGGCGGACGGTGGCCAGGCAATCGTGGCGTGCGTGTGGGCGTCAACTCGGCAGACCGTCGACCTGCTGCTGGGAAGCGACCGCGCCATCGCCGGCTACGAGGTTGACCTGCCCGCCGATGCGCGCTTGTGGATTGCCGTGATGGAGGGCGCGGGCCTCTGGCACGCTCGGCGGGTGACGGACCAGAAGGCGGGCGCTGAGCTGGCTCTGGAATGGATGCCGCCGTATCCGGCCCGGTGGCGAGCCGACTTCGCGCCGGACGACGGCGCCGGCCGGTCCTGCTATTTTTCGGATGCCGAGCATGCCGCGTTGCCCGAGAACTCCAAGCCAGACGCCTCGTGCCGGTTCGAGTCGAATCGCGCATGGGTGCGACTTGGCGACGCAACCGGGAGCGCCTCGGCTCGGCTGGTTGTGATCTACCCGATCGAGCGAACGCGCGCGACGCCGCTGTCGGTGTTCTGCCTGGTTGACATCATGCGCAACGCGTTGGGCGTCGGGCCTTGCCAGTACGTTCTGGACGCGGAAGGGCTCGGCGCCGCTGACAACGCGACGCCGGACCAGGTGACTCGCTGGGTCGAAAAGCAGTTTGAGAAAAAGCCGGCCAAGCGCGACCCCGATGCGATCCGGGAACAACTGGCGAAGATGGCTCTGCAGGTGAAGCGGACCGATGCGCGGATTGGCGAGTATGTTGAGTTTGGGAAAAAGGTGAAACAGGCTTGTGCGAGTTACGCGCAGGGTCAGGAGAAGACGGCGGCGGTAAGCCGGCTGCTGGCGATCGCCGATGGCATGTCGTCCAACCCGGCGGCGGTGCTGCCGACCGTGGAAAAGCTCGCCGGCGACCTTGCTGGGCAGATTGAGCGGGACGATGCCCTGACTCGATGTGAGCCCTTGATCTGGGGTATCCGTGCGGCCGGCGCCGCGCGGGATTATGCTCTGGCCAGGTTTCGGATGGCTGCTCGCCGCTTGAAGCAGGAGTCGCGAAGCCTGGCCGCTGGCAATCCCCAGGCCGCCGCGTTCGCCGCTCAGATTCAGCAGCAGGCCGAGCAGATGCTGCTGAAGAAATAGCTTTCCTGGATGGCTGCATACAGAGGAGTCGCCACGTGTCACTCATATCATGTTGCCGCGTGCTGTTTCTGGTCATGTTGATTCTTTGTGCCCCGGCGGCCTTCGCTGCGGAGGAAGCGAAAGCCCCGGCGAACCTGTTTTCCAACGCGGGATTTGAGCTGGGCCGGCAATTCTGGACATTGGACAAGGCTGGCAAGACGGTCGCCAGCGTGGATATCAACAGCGACGATGCGCTGAAGGGCGGCCAGAGCGCGCTGATCACCATGGATAGGGTGGAAGATTGGGGCGTGCAGTTCGGCCAGCCGATCGACGGAGGGCGAGTGGGCAAGAGGTATACATTTGCCGTTTTGGCCAAAAGTGCGGGTGATCCGGTCAAGGTGAGCCTTGCGATCGAGCGCCGAGCGACGCCCTACGACCGCGCTGCCCGCACCGACGATGTCGTGCTGACGAAAGACAAGTGGACGGAATTGCGTGTCACGTTCAAGGTTGGCAAGGCGTTCCCCGAAGGCTGGTTTGCGTACGTCAATTGCGTTCAGGCGAGGGCGAAGTTCCGGGTGGCGATGTTCCGCCTGTATGAGGGCGAGTACGTTCCATACAAAGAGCCGGTTCGCCAGGACATGGCGATCGCGGGCGTGTGGCTTTTCGATACGGCGGCGCAGTCGAGACAGCCGTTAACGGGCGACGATCTGGCCAAGCGCGACGGATGGGCGCGGGTGCCCGAGGATGCCACCGACCATGCGTTCAAGGGGGACATGGTGCTGATGAACAACCGGCTGGCGTTGGTCCTGCGGGCGAAGGGAACCGGGGCGGAGGTGTACTCGATCGAGCCGCAGAGCATCGTGAAGCGTTCGGTACTTCGGCCGGCCACAGACGAGGCCATGGAGCTGGCGGGCGTGAAGATCGTGGGAAACAACCTCGGCGGCGCCGTGGTCCAGGCGAGCTTCAAGGGCTCGGGTGGAAAGCTGTTGACGATGGGGTATGAGCTGAAGATGGGGCAGGTGTTTGTGCAGGTGAGCCCCGGCGAATCGATCAATGCGTTGCGCGTGGAATCGCCGTGCCGGTTTGCAGCAATGCCGGATTTCTTTGCGGATGACATTGTAGTCGATGCCAGGTCGCTGCCCGTCGCGAGGGCGGAACTGCCCAGCGAGAGTTTCCTTCTGCACATGCTCGGGGACGGCGAGGCGATCGTGATGGCGGTCTGGACCAACCGTCAGGACGAGGTTGGCGTAAGGCTCTCGGGGCAGGGGGTCGATCGGCAAATGGATGCCACGGATATTCCATGCGGCGACAAGGGCAAGGTTTGGATTGCCGTGCTGGCCGGCCCGGGGATCTGGCACATGCGCGATATTGCTGCTGACGATGCCGGCAAGATCGTCCGGCTGGACTGGAAGCCGCCGATGGCAGCGATGTGGCGAGTCGATTGGCGGCGAGATGACCAGTTGGCAGACAGTTGGGAGATGATTCTTCAGCGGCCCGGCGGCGATTTTGTGAAGCACGGGCTGGTCGGCTCGACTGATACGCTTCCGGCCGACCGGCGGAGATGGGCCACGGTCCTGGGCACATTCGCCTACCCATGCTGGATGGACAAGAATGGTCAGGCGTTCCTGCAGCCGCTGAAGTCGAAGGTGCGATTCGCCGGTCCGGCGATCATCTATCCGCTCGGCCGGGCCGGCTCGACCCCGCTGGACGCGTTCACGGTCGTGGACATTGTACGGGCCACGCTGGGTGTCGGTCCGTGCGAGTACATCCTCGACGTGGAAGGACAGCAGAGCGAGTACAAGGGCCGGGCGACCTGCGCCAACCGCGACACACTCAATCCGATCTACGAAAAAGGGCAGCAGAAGCAGCGTAAGGCGGAGGTCGAAAGGTCGCTGGTCGAGGTGATGGTCTTCATCCGCCACATCCGATCAAGGATCGAGACGTACGTTGAATTCGGGCATGGGGTTCTCGATTACCTAAGCGAGCAGAAGCGGGCGCATCCGGAATTAAAGAAGCGGCTGGGCGAACTGGAGGCATTGGCCAAGGCGATCGATGCGTGCGTTGCGGCCAGAAGGGGCAAGATCAAGACGCCCGACGAGGCCGCCGTCATGATCGAGGCTTTCAGGAAGGACGGCCTGGATGATGTGGGGCCTGGCGCGTTGGACAAATGCAAGAGCTTCACCGCCTCCATCGTGGAGATCGGCGGCAACCAGGACGAGCTGGTGGGTGAGTGCCGCCTGGCGGTGAAGATTCTTCGCCAGCGTGCGGGTCTGGCGATGGCCGGCGACCCTGGGCTGGCCGATGTGGCCAGGGAGATCCGCTCGCGCAGTCAGAAGGTGCTTCGCAGTCCGGCAGGCCACGAGGGGGCGAGACACTGATATGAGCGGAATAATTCCCGATGACAGACCTGCCCTGGCGGTGTTGGTTGGCATGGTTCTCGGCTGTGCGATCCTGATCTGCGGATGCCGGAAAAGGGACGCGGCCGCTGTGCCGACGCTGAAGACGATCACGACGCCGACCGGGATCGAGATGGTTCTTGTGCCGGCCGGGTCGTTCATGATGGGCAGCGAGAGCGGCGAAGAGGAAGAGAAGCCGGTGCACGCGGTGAACGTCGCCAGCTTCTACATGGATCGTTTGGAGGTTACGCAGAAGTCCTACGAGAGCCTCATGGGGTCCAACCCGTCGAAGTTCAAGGACCAGTCCAGGCCGGTCGAGCGGGTGATCTGGGTGGGTGCGATCAAGTATTGCAACATGCGTTCGATGAAAGAGGGCCTGCAGCGTTGCTACAACATCGAGACGCTGGAATGCGATTTTGCGGCCAACGGATACCGGCTGCCGACGGAGGCGGAATGGGAGTATGCGTGCCGCGCGGGGACGGAAGGGGCCTATTCCTTTGGCAACAATGCCCGGGATATTGACGGGTATGCATGGTCGCGGGGCAATTCGAATCAGTCCACGCATCCTGTCGGCCAGAAGCGGCCCAACCGCTGGGGGCTTGGCGACATGCATGGCAACGTTGCGGAATGGTGCCAGGATCGATTTGGGAAGCAAGACTACGCGAAACTGGCAGGCGACAATCCGCGTGGGCCCGCGGCGGGCGACGAGCGCGTGCTGCGGGGCGGGAGTTGGCGTGCGGCAGCGGACCTCTGCCGGTCATCTGCCAGGGCCAGCGAGACGCCTGGGTTGGCGGATGCGTGTTTCGGGTACGAAGCGTACGGCTTCAGGTGCGTTCGAGCCGCCCCGTGAGCCGCGGCGACGCGGGGCGAAGGAGCCCTGCGGGCTTCCGCGAAACGAAGCAGCGGGGCGTGGTACAGGCGCCTGCAAAATGCTCTGGCCAGTTATCTGGGCCGGCGACCAGAGACATCCTCCGTCGCCAGCCACCTCCCGAAAGTCTGGTGCTGGCGGATCTGCCTGGCGATCATGGCATACCCTTCGGTCAGCGGATGGCTGGCGTCGGCGTAGAGGCTGCTGGGCAGGAGATCAGGATCGATGTGTGGCACCTGGTTCTGGGACAGCCAAGTGGCGATTCGGTCGCGGAGTGCCCGATATGCCAGAAGCTGGTCTTGCAGGACCATGTGCTCATTGAATGGGCCAAGGATGACCAGAACGTTGTTCCCGCGATCGCGGAGCCTCCTGATCGTCCGCTGGAAGGCCTGCCATTGAAGCGAGCGATCGAGTTCGATCCAATCGAAGCGGGTGGGGCCGGCGCCGCCTTCACTCCAGGGCCTGTGCCGCGCGCTTCTCGGGCCGCGCTGGGGGTCGTCTATCGGCTCGCTTGGCACGGCGAAGGTGATCTGCGCCAGCGGATTCCGCCAGGCATTCGGATACTGTGCCGGCGCGCCGCCATCGTCTTGGAGCGTCCACGCCGGGGCGCTGCGCTGGGCAAAATAGGCGTTCTGCAGATGCCCCACCCAAGCAGAGAAGCTGACGTTGCGTTCGATGACGACGCTGAGGCGTTCGGCGGCGTCGGCCCGGTAACAGGGGATGCGCGGACGGAATTGCGGAACGAGCCGCGAATGGTTGAAGCTCTCTTCCTTGTCGATGCTCAGGTCGGCCTTCGGGCTGCTCATCCACAGCAGATTGCATTGCACGATGATTTTCCGATTGCGCATCGAGTTGCCATAATGCTCGACAAGACCCTCGAGCGCAAGCGGGAACAAGCCGTTCACGCCGCAGTTGATGAACTCCTCGCCGGGTCGGGTTTCCTGGTTCAGGAAATGCGACAGTGTTCCGGTTGGCAGCACGTACTCGCCCCAGACCACCGAGTCGCCAAGCACGGGGATCTTGTCCGGATCGGTGGCCTGCTCCAGCCGCCGCTCGTAGAGCCAGTAGTCCTTGCTGAGTTGGTACGGAATACGGTAGTCAGCTCCGGTCTCGAATCGCTCGATTTTTTTGCACGCCCGCGGGGTCGCCAGAAGGCAGACCGCCACGATCGAAAGCGCGGCCAGCCACTGCCTCGCACTGAGCCGCACTTCGTTCATGCCAAAGGGCACTTCCTCGCGTGCGGTCTTTGCGGCCGACGCCACAGGCTCGAGGATGGCGGACGTTTGGTTCTGCATATCAGAATTGGAAGTAAATGAACGTGCCGCCGCCGGAGGAGCAGAGGCACAGATACAGCATCATGCACACAGCCAGCCCGACGCGAACGAAGCTTAGTTTCAGCACATCGCGAAACCTCGACTCGTAAAGGAACTCATACAGCCAGACCAGGCAGACCAGCGTGAGCATCATCGCCGGGATCTGAGGCCCTGACCAAGCCGCCGTGAAGATTCGGCTGACGATCAGCAGGGCATCCTCCAGAGACCCGGCACGGAAGAAGATCCAGGCGAAACAGACATAGGCGAACACCCAGGCCTGCTTGAGCACTCCGGGGATTCGGTGGCGATAGAACGCCGATCGCTCCAGTTCGCGCGTGAGCATGACGCCGAGCGCGTGGAGGATTCCCCAGATGGCGAACGTCCAGGCCGCCCCATGCCAGATGCCCGAAATAAGGAAGGTGATGAACAGGTTGCGGTAGGTGACGAGCGTACCCCGCCGGTTTCCGCCGAGCGGGATGTAGAGGTAGTCCCTGAACCAGGTTGAGAGGCTGATGTGCCAGCGCGCCCAGAACTCTCCCAGGCCGGTCGCCATATAGGGGTTGTTGAAATTCAGGATCAGGTTGAAGCCCATCATCCGGGCCACGCCACGAGCCATATCGGTATACCCGCTGAAGTCAAAGAAGATCTGCCAGGCGAAGGCGATGGTTGCCACGATCAGCGCCGGGGCGTCGAAAGCCTTGGGGTTGTCGTAGACGCGCTCGACATACAACGAGAGGTAGTTGGCCAGCGCCAGTTTCTTGAACAAGCCGACGAGGAACAGAGAGAGGCCGTCGGTGAGGTTCTGAAGACGGAATCCGGGGGCGTGATGGAACTGAGGAAGCAGGTTTCTGGCCCGCTCGATCGGCCCAGCCATGAGCTGAGGGAAGAAGCAGACGAAGGTTGCGAAGCGGAGGAAGTTGCGCTCGCGGGCGCACTTGCCCAGGTAGAAGTCGATGGTGTAGCTCATCGACTGGAAGGTGAAAAAGGAAATGCCCACCGGCAGCACATACTGGAAGCCATAGGGCATCAGCGTAGCGGGATCGGCCAGCTCGATGGATGTGCCGAGCCAGGCCAGGACCTCGTTGAGGTTATCCGCGAGGAAGCCGGCGTACTTGAAGAACAACAACAGCGCCAGGTTGTTGAACAGGCTGATGAGAAGCCAGATCCGGCGGCTGCTGAAGAGCGCGCCGACGGCCATGAGCAGGACGAGGATGGCGAAGGCGAACAGGGCCGGTCGAAGGGTCGCCGGGCCGATGATCGCCACCACAATCAGCCCCAGCAACAGCGAGATCGAGACGAGATAGGCGGCCCTGAGGATCTGGTCGTCAAACTGCAGCCGCAGCGCGCGCGCTGCGAGTCCTGCCTTCTGGAGCCGGTAGTCCAGAGTTCCAGAGCCAGGGCTCGGGCGTGTATCATCCGATTGCCCCGCGCACGGTTCCGCCCCATCGCGCGGGCAGTAGTCCATGAAGGTCACGAGGAGGTAGTCCAGCGTCGTCGCATAGACCACGAGCAGGAGGTACCAGGGATTCCACCAGCCGTAGAAGAAGTAGGAGGCCGCCAGCAGCCAGGGAATCCACAGCCGCGTTCTGCGCAGAGCAAAGAACACTGGCAGCACGATCACCAGGAAGACCAGAAACGGCCAAGTGTGGAACAGCATATGTTTAGTTCGATGAAGTGCGCCATGGTGCCAACTCCGCCGGCGTGGCGCGCCTTACACAGCGAAAGCCGCAGAAGTCGGTGTAGAAGCATGCATCGGTGTTGCCGGTGCGCTGTCCCTGGCGGAAGGTGGCGCGGCACATTTTGGCGTTGGCCTTCCAGTTGCCACCGCGCATCACGCGTTGGACATCCTTTCCCGGACTTGACGGCCCCCGCGGATCGGTGGCGGGGCTGTCCTTGTAATAGGCTGCGCTGTAAACGTCTTCGCACCACTCGGACACGTTGCCGTACATGTCATGAATCCCCCAGCGGTTGGGCTTTTTCTGGCCGACGGGGTGCGTCTTCTCGTCGGCGCCTTCCGCAAACCACGCATGCTGGCGCAGCTTGTCCGAGGATCCGAAGTCGTAGGGCGATTCCGCACCGGCCCGGGCCGCGTATTCCCATTCCGCCTCTGTGGGCAAACGATAACCATTGGCCGAATAGTCGGAGTCCCAGTCGGGGGTCTTCTGGTTGTAGCAGGGCTTGAGCCCCTCGAGGAGCGATCGCTCGTTGCAGTATTGCTTGGCGTCGCGCCAGCGCACACGCTCGACCGGCTTCTTCGGATCCTGCCATCGCGAAGGATTGGGCAACTGCACCTTCGCGAACATCTCCTGGGTGACCTCAAACCTGTCGATAAGCAGTGCGCTGATCTTGACCCTGTGCGCCGGCGCTTCGTCGGGATTGCCCTGGTTGCTGCCCATCGTGAACTCGCCGCCGGGCAGGTAGACCATCTCGATGCCGGACTTGGTGACGATCTGAACCGGTGCGGCACCCTCGGATTTGGAAGATTGTTTGCCGCAGCCGATCCACAGCGAAACGCCGGCGAGCAGCGTCAGAAAACGGTATCTGCAGATCACGTCCTACTCCATTTACGGGCGATTGGGCCAGAACCATGCCGGTTCCTTGTTGCTGCATCCGTTGGTCGTGATCTGCACGACGTCCGGGTCGCCGGCCTTGCCCAGATCCAGCGTCCCCGTGCGTTCCGCCGAAACAGCATAGATATCCCAGCCCTTGGCATAGACGCCGACGATCTCGCAGGCTGCCTGAAACGTCCCCGGCTTGCTCAGATCGCCCTCGCCGTCGGGGCCGCGGCTGAAACTCACGAATCGGCTATCCGGCGACCAGTCGATGTGATAAATCTTGATCGGCTTCTCATTCTTGATGATAAACGTCCACTGGCCGACCTTGGGGTCATCCGAATCCAGGTTGATCGGCGCCGCCGCCAGCTCCTGATCGCCGGCCCCCCAGGCGATCTTCTTGCCATCCGGGCTGATACACGGCCGGCAGCCGGGAATCTTCAGATTGATGATCTTGTTGCCCCGCGCCTCGATCAGCAAGATCGCATGATCGACGCCCATCCCGGCGTGCACGGTCGCGGCAATCCATTTTCCGTTCGGTGCAAAGCTCGGGTTGTAGAGGTGGTGCAGCTTGGCGCTGTTCGGGTGTGGCTCGACCTTGCCGGTCTTCAGGTCATAGAAGCTCATACCCTTGGTGGAGAAGTCAACGACGTTGAACCGGGCATACTCCTGCGGGAGAAAGCCGATGGTCTTGCCATCCGGCCCCCAGAAAGGTTCACGCGCACCGTCGGCCATCTTCTTCCGGTTCTTGCCGTCGATGTCCATCACCCACAAACTGCGGACCGTCTCCCGGCCTTCGCCCTGATCGATCGAAAAGCAGACCTTCCTCCCGTCCGGCGAGACCTGCGGATAGTGCTCATGCTGCTTGGGGGTGCGGGTCAGGTTCACCGCTTCCGATCCATCCGCGTTGGAGACGAAGATCTCCCAGTTGCCGTCCACATAGCACTCGTAAGCGATCTTAAATCCCGTCGGCTTCAATCGCTCTCGCAGCGGGGTTTGCGCATCCGCCTGGCCATGAGCGACCAGCAAGATACAGAGCAGCAGGGTGACTGCGGTTGTGAGCCGGACACTTCCTATCATGATCGCCTCCGTATGACTCGGCGTTCTGCCGATTGGCCAAGCTGGCTTCCATTGCCCGTTCGGGCGGTGCGGCCAGTTGTGGAACGATACCGCCCGGGATTCAACTGCGAAAGGCGCAGGATGCCCCGCTGAAGGGCAATCGTGATGGCTTCCGTGCGAGCAGATCGCCGGTGCACGAAGCTTAAGCTTCAGATTCGCTGTCGTGCTAAGGTCTAGAGGTGCACCCGCCGCGTATACACCCACCACTCGAGCAGGCACAGCGGGATCGCACCGAGCGCCACAATCCAGCGCCACAATTCGAATCGCGACTTCCCGCTGGTCGACGCAACCGCTTCACCCGTCCCCCCCGGCGGCCTATCCACCGGCAGCAGGTTGCTCTCGTTATCATCCAACAGGTTTACTGCAATCTTCTCAAATTGCGGCACCGCCGGCTCCAGCGCGTACACCCCCACTCGATCCAATGGCGGCAGCGCAAAATCCCCCGTCACCGGCACCGTCGCCGTCACCTCGCCAAAACCCACCGGCCCGATCACCTTCACCTGCTTCAAATCCCCCCCCGCCTGCTGCAGGTTGTACCGCGGGATCTTTGGCGTCGCCCCCGGCTGATAGGACTGCCGCACATCCATCTCCGTCCCCAACGCCAGGTACTGCAGCGCATTGTCCATGAAGATCGGAAAGCTCGCGGCCAGCGGCCAAGTGCTCTCCCCAATATCAAACGACAGCACCAGGTGCGTGTTGCGCTCATCGCGGTAAAGCACCACCAGCGGACCCTTGTCGCCTTCCACGAGCACTTGCGCGTCCGGAGGCACGAGCAGGCGCAAGCTCTCTGCCGCCAAAAAACGCAAGTTCAAGTGCCGCAGCATCGGATGCCCACGCTCCCAATCCAGCACCGTCTGGTCCTTGAGCATCACCGGAACCCCGTTCTCGACAACCGCCTTCAGCTTCGACTCGGGCGGCACCGCGCCGAAGTAAATGAAGTTCCCCGCCGGCGGCAACGCCTTCGGCGGATAGCGATCAAAAATGATCACATCAGATTCCGACGCAACCGCCTGGGGATCTTTCATCTTCTGCTCGTAGGCCTCGGGACCGATCGTCTTCGGCTCCTTCAGGTTCGCGCTCTCGAGGAATTTTTCCAGCCAGAAATTCCCGCCCTTGCTCACCATCAACACCTTCAACGTCCTCGGCGGGGGAACCACAATCTGCGCCGAATCGTCCGCCGCCAGCACGTCGTTCGCCTGCTCCTTCAACTCGACTTTAACGACCGCCCCCTTCATCAGATCAAACCTGAACTCCGCCCCGTCGCGAATCACCAGCTTCTGCTCCTTCTCGGCTTTCTCCCGCTCCGCGACGCTCCATCGCTCGGGGATCAAGAGCAAATCCCGCTTGATCCCCCCGGGAATCACCTGCGCATCCACGCTGAGCTGAATCACCGCCGTCGTCGGCATCGGCCCGTAGTTGGCCAGCCGCACAAAAACCTGCAACTCGCTCGGCCGCTCATAATTCCGCTTCGCGCTCAGGGACACGATCGCCAGATTCTCCGCCTCATTCGTCCCGATCTTCTCGTATTTCAGATCCGCATATCGCAGCGACAACTCATTGGCGTCCACCACCCGCCCGTCGGAATACAGCCGCACCTCCGGCTTGGGGCCCAACGGCCCGCGCTGTTCGGGGTTGAATGAGGCCGCCTTCGCCTCCGCCAACTGAAACGCCAGTTTCAGCTTCGACAGCCGATCGGTCGGCTTGATCGAATCAATCGCATTCCGCAACATCGCCCGATCGCTGGTAAACGCCCGCACAATCTCGGCCGAATCGTCGAATGCGATCACCATCGCCGAGCCGTCTTTGTCCAGCGTATCGATCATTTCCTTGGCCCGGCGTTTGGCTTCTTCGAGGCGGGTTTTGCCCTTGATATCCGCCGCCGACATCGACGCCGACCGGTCAATGAGGATCACCGCCAGCTTCCCCATCCCCGGCCGATGGTTCACCACCGGCCGCGACAGCGCCAGGAGCAGCGCCAGCAGAATCAGCATCTGCAAGAACAGCAGCAGATTCCGCCGCAGCTTCTGAAACGGCGCATTAACCTGCAAATCTACAATCGCCTTCCGCCACAGCAGCGTGGACGAGACGTCGATCTCTTTTCGCCGCAGTTTGAGGAAGTACAGCAGCAGCAGCGCCGGAATCGCAAGAGCCGCGGCCGCCGCCGCCATCCAGACATTGAGAAAACTCGTACCCATATCGTTATCCGCAGGGTCCGCACCGCGGACCATACCACTCAACCCAACAGGCCCCGTTCCCTCAGATAATTGAGCACCAGCGTATCAAACGGCACCGACGTGCTCGCGAACAAATACGTCCCCCCTCGCCGGGTCAGGTAGTCCTTCACGGCCAGGCAGTACGCGTTCAAATTCGCCTTGTACTGCTTGAGCAGCGCCTGCGTGATCGACACCTCGGCCAGATCGCCGTCCTCCAGATCCCGCAGCTTCAAATCCCCCTGCAATTCCGGCTCAATCTCCTGCGGCGAGAGGATCTGGATCGCAAACAAGTCATACTTGCCCCCGCTGATATACCTCAGCCCATTTTCATACCCCCCCTTGTCGAAGAAATCCGACAGCACAACGCAGATCCCCTTCTGCCGATGCGACAACGCAAATTGGCGACACGCCTCCGCTAGATTCCCCGCGCCCGCGGGCTCCAGTTTCGCCAGAAAATCCAGCATATGCGCCACGCGCGTCCGCCCGCGTATCGCCCCCGTCTCCGCCACCACCCCATTGCCCATCGCCGAGATCGAAACACGGTTGTAATTGACCAGGCCGATATACCCCAGCGCCGCCGCCACCTTCTTCATATACAGCGCCTTCTTCGGCTCCCCATAATCGCAGCTTTTGGTCACATCCAGCAGGATGTACAGCGCCAAATCCTCCTCTTCGAGGAAGAGTTTCAAAAACAGGCGCTCCAGCCGCGCGTAGATGTTCCAGTCGATAAACCGCAGGTCGTCGCCGATGACATAATTGCGGTAATCCGCGAATTCGACGGACTGCCCACGGCGCTTGGACCGCCGCTCCCCCTTCATCTTCCCCGCCAAGAGCTTCCGCGACATCACGTCGAGCTGATCCAAGCGGGCCATGAACTCGCTGGTCAGAAGGGCATCCTTATTGTCGGCTGACTGTACGGTCATATCACGACTCATTCTTAGCCACAGATGGGGCACAGATGGACACAGATGGGGATTGAGTATTCTGGTAACCCGGACCAGCAAAGCGTTTCACCTGGACTCGCTTGCCGAAGTTGATCAACAGACACAACGGCAATCCGGTTGCAGCCAGATAGTTGATGCACTGGGCCGCATGAATGGTCTGAAGCGACTCAATCGCCTTCAGTTCAACCAGTATCACGCCCTCTACGACCATATCCGCCACATACTCGCCCACGACCACGTCCTCATACCGCACTTTCAGGGGAACCTGTTGCTCGACCCTCAACCCAATCTTCCTCAATTCGTACGCCAACGCGTTCTCGTAGCATTTCTCCAGAAATCCACATCCCAGATTGCTGGCCACCCGAAAAGCACACCCGATGATCCGCTCAGTAATCCCATTCAGCCTCTCTTCATCTGTGTTCATCTGTGCCCCATCTGTGGCTAAGATCCCGGTGGGCATAGCCCACCCGACATCACTCATCACCATTGACATCCCGAGGAAGCTTCACAGCGCGATTACCTCGTCGTGAACGTAGTGAAGGTGGATGATCTTCGGGGCCTCTTGCTCAGGGTCAAAATGGCATTTCACGGCATCACGGACCATCGCCTCCAGTTCTTCGCGCGTGTCGCCCTGCGTGAAAATACTATACCCAACAGCGCGGGCATGGTAGCCGCCGTCCTCATCCTCTTTCACGATAAACAGGATTTCGCTCATGACTACACCTTACGCAGCAGACCGACGCTGTTCCTGCTTCGGATGGATCACTTCGACTGTCCCAGAACCTCCCTGAGTCTGGCGATCTCCCGGCCTTGGTAAACGATGGTCCGGAAAAGGATCAGCAAGCCAAGCGCAAGCATGAAAGCCCCGACTTCTTGTCGGCCCGACACGGTCATGAAGAGCGGGCCGAACGTGCAACATGGCGCGGCAATTGCATTAAGGTATTTTTGGTATTTCTGCATAGCTTCACCTGCTGTGCCGGTCGAACGACTACACCTTCGCTGCCACCTCTTCCGGCATCGTTGTCGGGGTCTCCGCCGCCAGCTTTTCCAATACCATATCCGTCGTAATCCCCTCCGCCTCACCCTCGAAATTCAGGATGAGCCGATGCCGCATCGCCGGCGTTACCACATCCTTAATGTCCTTGAAGCTCACATGAAACCGCCCGTCCAACAGCGCCCTCACCTTCGCCGCCAGCGTAATCGCCTGCGCCGCACGCGGGCTTGCCCCCACTCTCACAAACTGGTTGACCATCGGTATGGCGAATTGCCCCTGCGGATGCGTCGCCAGCACGCACCGGATCGCATAATCCTGCACATGGGGCGCGATCACCACGCGTTTCACCAACTCCTGGTGATCCAATATTCGCTTCGCATCCAGCACGGGCTGAATATCCACCTTGTACCCGGTCGTCGTCCGATCGAGGATGCCCTTAAGCTCTTCACGGTTGGAGTATTGGACGGCGAGCTTGAAGAAGAACCGATCGAGCTGGGCCTCGGGCAGCGGATAGGTTCCTTCCTGCTCGAGCGGGTTCTGCGTCGCCATCACAAAGAACGGCTCCTCCAATTTCCGAATCGCGCCGCCCGCCGTCACCTGGTGCTCCTGCATCGCCTCCAAGAGCGCCGACTGCGTCTTGGGCGTCGCGCGGTTGATTTCGTCCGCCAGCACAATCTGCGCAAAGATCGGCCCATGCACAAACGTAAACTGCCGCCGGCCGGACTGATCTTCCATGATCACGTTCGTCCCGATCACGTCCGCCGGCATCAGGTCCGGCGTGAACTGAATCCGGTTGAACTTCAGATTCAGCGCCTGCGCCAACGTTCTGATCAACGCCGTTTTCCCCAACCCTGGCACGCCTTCCAACAGCGCATGCCCCCCGACGAACAGGCACGTCAACACCCCATTGACGATATCCTCATGCCCGATGATCGCCTTGCCGATCTCCGCCTGAATCGCCCGGTAATCCTGCCGAAACGCATCGCACTGCGCCTGCAATTTCGGATCAACCCCAGGAACATTCGCCTGCGCCATATCAATCCTCTCTCAAGACGAAATCAAAAATCGAAAATCGAAAATCCTACTGATCTCCCTGTTCCTTCTCCTTGATCTTCTGCTGCGCCCGGCGTTTGGCCTCCAACAAGCTCCCCATATGCGCTCCAGACCCGGTCGCCCCCTTCGGCTCGGGCTTTTTCGGCGCACTCGGAATTGGCTTGTTCGTCGCCCCGCCCACCACGTGCGTAATGTCCCCTTCCACCCCGTCCTTCGCCTCGAACTTCGCCGACCGATCCGGCATCAGGTTCGCCGTATCCACCGGCGAATCCTGCTTGAACCGCGTCTCCGCCACCTCCTCTCGAACCTTCTTCAGCGCATCCAGGGTCTTCGCCGTCTCCACTTTGCG
This sequence comes from Planctomycetota bacterium, assembly GCA_026693085.1. GTDB lineage: Bacteria > Planctomycetota > Phycisphaerae > Tepidisphaerales > Tepidisphaeraceae > JAPLNB01. Next base: position 27,050 of record JAPLNB010000184.1, read on the forward strand.
CGTCAGCGTGAACTGGCGCACCTTGCCCGCCATCGCCGCCGCCAGCTTCTTCGTCGAGTTCCAATCCCACGCAATCCGCCGGCACGCCACATCCATCAACACCAGCCCGAGCAAAATCGGAATCAAGATATCCCACACCGGCAGCGGCGAACTGCCCACAACCAGCCCCTTCCGGTTAAACAATTCCGCCGCCCCCGGATCAAACGGCGGCAGCACACGCCCACCCGTACGCTTGGCGATCTCCTCCATCACCATGTCGTTGCTTTTCAGCTCGCGCATCTCCGGCGAATCGCTCACGGCCACCCCCGCCACCAGCCACCCCTGCTGATTGTTCGGCCCGTTGTACTGAAGCCTCGCGATGTAACTGCCCGGCAGCGGCGTATCAAACTCCGCCGTATACGTCCCCGGCCCCGTCTGCACCAGCTTCACGTCGTGCGGCTTGTTATCCGGATCGAGCATCATCGCCCGGAAACTCAAGAAGCTTGTGAAACCCGTATCCTTGTTCGTCGCCTCGACCGTGATCTTCGCCTTGTCCCCAACGCGATCCGTGCTCACCGTGAAATCGTTGGACATCGCCGGCCGCGCAACCCCCCTCACCATCTGCGCCCAGAACTTCGCGTTCATCGGCGCATAAGGCCCGTCAAGCCACTGCGCGTCCCACCGGCTCGTCCCATCGCTGGTAAATACCGCCGCCTTCCCCAGCCCCGCCTGCCAATGCGCAAACAGCGGATCAACCTTCTTCCCATCCAGCGACGCCACCATCGGCATCTCGATCATCGGATTGTTCTTCACCGCGCTGAGAACCAGCCCATAAATCGGGGGCGGCTGCGTCACGCCCTTCATGATGTCGCTATTGCTCGGCCGCAGCGAAACCCCGATCGGCGGCTCCTTGCTCTCCTGCAACAGCGTCCGCCGAACCACCGTCGCTTCCTTGATGAAAATCTGCGGCAACTGTCCGGGGTTCGCTTCGATCGGACCGTAATACCGCCCCTTGGTCTGCTCCGCCATGTTCTTCATCGTCGGAGACACCGGCCCGTGCGGAAAAACGCTGATCGTCGAAATCGTCACCTTCCCCGCAATCACCTGGTCCATCAGCGCCTTCTTCGGCTGCTGCGGGTCGCCGTCGCTGATCACGATCATGTGCTTCTGCGCCGCGGTCGAGTTCTTCAAGCACGGCGTGTTCGAGCCCGTCCCGTTCATCGCCAGGTTCACGCAATCGTCAAAGCTCGGCATGTCCATCGGCATCATCTTCTTGACCGCCGATATCACACGCGACCCGTCGCCTTTCGGCGCCAGCGGATAATCCCACACGCTCCCGCCGATCCCGCCGCCGCCCAACCCCGGATTGTAGCTGATCACGCCGATCTCATCCCGGCTCGACAGCGTCTCGATCGCCTTCAACGCGCACTGCTCGCCCCAGTAGTTCCCGTCCTTCATCTCGCAGCTATGGATGATGAGCACCAGCGCCCCTTTGGGCATCTGCCGCTGCGCAGGAATATCGAAATTGACCGGCATCACCTCTTCAACCTTCGAGCCCTGCCACCCGCCGGCGCCCAGCGAGTCCGGCCCGCCGATCATCACCAGCCCACCCCCAAAATCATGCACATAAGACGCCAGCGCCCCGTCATGCTTCTCTGTCAACCCGTCAAACCCCCCCGGCGACCGCCCCCGCGCCACATTGTTCAGAATCACCGCGTCAAAGTTCTGAAACCCCATCACGTCTTCAGGCACCTGATCGATATTCACCCGCTCGACATTGATGCCCTCCATCTTCAGGGCATCCGCCAGCGTCTTGCCCGCCCCGCCCACCGATGCGTCCACATACAGCACCCGCCCCTGCCCGCGAACCACCGTGAAAGCACTCCCGGAATTGTTCTGCAACAGCGTATCACCTGGCTGGTTCTCACCGGCCGCCAGCTTTGTGTTCACCGTTTCAGGCTCAAACTCCGCCCTGAACCGCCTCACTCCCCCCCCCTCCAGCGGCGGCACCCGCACTCGCTCCACATGCTTCCGCGGCTCGAGCTTCCCCTCCGCGTTGATCGTCGCCGCCTCGATCGTGATCGTTCGCTTCTCGATCGGGATATTCTCCTCCAGCACCGTCAACCTCCCCCGTACCGGCACCGGATTCGTCGATAACAGACTCACAAAGATGTCAAACGCTTCCTTCTCCCGCTTCACCGCCGGCGCCGAGACCCGATCGACCATCACCTCATTCTGAACATTGTAGTTCAGCTTCATCACGTCGATCGGAATGTGCTGCGACACCGCCGTCGCCAGCGCCAACTCCAGATCCCCCGCCGTCGGGTTTCCGTCGCTGATCAGCACGATCCGCCGCATCGCGTCCCGCTGAAACGTCGCCAGCGCAAGCTGTATCGCCGACGCAATGTCCGTCGACGACCCCCCCTCCCGGATTCCCCGCGCGCCCAACTCCAGGAAGGTGTTCGGCATCCAATCCACCAGCGCCCGCCCTGTGAAGCTGATCATCCCCACCTTGTCATCCTTGCTGACCTTCACCTTGTCGTCCGACACCGCCCGCAGGTAATCGTCCAGCGAATCCTGCAGGTTCTTCCCCGGATACTGCCGAAACAAAGTCGTCGAGTCGCTGATATCCCTCAGAACCATCACTTCCAACGACTTGTGCACCCGCTGCCATCGCGCCCCGGCCACGATCAATACCAATAGCAGCAAAACCAACAGCCGCAGCCCAATCGCCACCCACTTCCGCACCGGCCCCAGCCCCGCCATCGAACGCATCCCCAACCACATCACCGGAGCCGCCAACACCGCAAAAATCAGCGCGGCCTTCCAACCTGTCATGTACTCCAGGTCGATCAGCCACGCCGGCGGCAAGAGCAGTTGTCCAAGGGCCATCTCGCTCATCATTGTACCGTGCACCCCGCCGTTTCCGTACTCAACACTCAACACTCAACACTCAACACTCAGCACTCAACACTCAGCACTCAACACTCAGCACTCAACACTCAACACTCAGCACTACCATGAAAACACCTGCATCCGATTGTTCCCCGAATCCACCACAACAATACGATCGTTCTTGTCCACCGCCACCGCCCACGGGTACGCCAATTGCCCAGGCTCCCGACCCGCCACGCCCCACGTCCTCACGCCCTTCCCCGTCTGCTTATCGATCGCCTGCACCCGGTTGTTCCCAAACTCCGCCACAATCAAATGCCCCCGCGAATCCTGGTCGATCCCGTACGGAAACCGCAACTCCCCCAATCCCGACCCCAGGCCCCCCATCGCTCGCACAAACGTCCCATCCGTTTTGAACACCACGATCCGATGGTTGCACGAATCCGTCACGTACACCAGATTTCCATCCATCACCATCCCCTCCGGCCGCGAAAACTCCCCATCCCCCTGCCCAAAGTTCCCAAACATTCTCAGATAGTTCCCCTTCGCATCAAACACCTGAATCCGATCATTGTCCCCATACTCGCTGACATACACATTCCCCGCCGAGTCAAACCCCACATCGGTCGGATACACAAACTGCCCCGGCGCCCGCCCCTCGCTGCCAAGCGACCTCACCCATTCCCCCTTCGGCGTAAACACCATCACCCGCCCGTAATGAGTGTCCGCCACATACACGTTCCCATCCGGCCCAATCGACAGGCCAATCGGCTTGCCCCGCGTAAACTCCTGCATCCGCCAGTCATTCAACCAGTTCCCATGCGCATCCAAATGCTGTATTCGCGCCATCCGATCCACGAAGAAAAACGTATCGTCGAGCTTGGAGTAGCAGATCCCCCGCGGATACACCGTCTGCCCCTTGCCCGCCCCCGTCTCGCACCAGACCTCTTGCGGCTGGGTGCCGTCCCCGCACCCCGACAGCAGAATCGCCGCCGCCAACAACATCGCCCCCTTCGCCGCCGATCCCGCCGACCGCGCCCCAGTCCTCCGCAACAGCCCGGCCAACCGCATTCCTATCCACGCCAGCAGCATCGACCCGCTCCCCAATACGAACACCACGCCCATGAGCAACAAAGACCCCTCGAGCATGTCGTCGTACCGGAGATTGTGAACCCACGTCATCAGCATCGGTATCAGCATCTGTGGCCGCTGCGGCGACAGCAAAACCGTCGCCGGAACCTCCGATCCACAAAGCGAATTGATCGGCCAGGGATCAGACCGATTGTATATTCGGATGTCCGCAATCGCCAGAAGTTCCCCACCAACTAGAAAAGAAACCAACGCCACCCCCACCAGCCATCGGCCGGGCCTCACGCACGCCAACATCGCAATCCCCACCCCCGCCACCGCCGTCAAAAACCCGATCAACACCGACCCGCTCACCTGCGGCCCCAGCACCGCCCAACTGTGCACCGGACTGATCGGCCGCTTCATCGACACCACCATCGCCACGGTCGGCGCCGCCAGCGTCAGTAAAACGATCGCCCCCGCCGCCACCGTCGCCCCCGCCCCCGCATTCAACACCTTCGGCCAACCGCCCACGCCCCCGTTCTCACCCCCGCTTCCCTTCACATTCCACATCGCCAGCAGCGACAACCCCGCCACGATCACCAAGAGCGGCAACGCCGTCGCCACCGCCCCCGCCGCCCGCTCCGCCTGCTCCAGTCCCGCCCGGCTCGGCCCGCCCGTCACCCCCGTTATCGCGCTGCTCGACAACCCCACCGACCCCGTCTCAAAAACCGTCCGAATCTCGGTCGCCACCACGCTGATCCCACTTCGTTCGTAAACCACGAACTCTTGCATCGCCAGCACCATCACCATCGCCATCGACGCGACGATCGGCCCAGCCATCTGCCTCAGCGTCACCCTCCACAACGCCCCATCCAGCATCGCCTGCTGCTGAACTTGCGAATCCGATAGCCGGAGCGACATCCCCACCACCGCCGCCGGCAACGCCCACAACCACGCCGCCAACACCCACACGCACCGCAGCACATCCGCCCCACCCGCCGGATCGAAATTCACCCCCATCATCCTGAAAACCTGCATCCACCCATACGTGTACACGATCGACGGCACCAGCAGCGCCAACGGCAACACCAGCACGATGATCCGCGATGCCCAGCCGCTCCCCCGCCCTACCACGATCGCCGCCGGCAACCCCAGCCCCGTCGCCACCACCGCCACCGCCCCGTTATACAACACCGTCCGCCCAAGCAACCCCCACTGAAACCCCGACCACTTCACCCCCGCCAGAACCTCCGGCCTGCTCACCACCTGCCACGCCATCCACCCCAACGGCAACGCGCAACACACCCCCACAATCGCCCACAACGGCGCCGCCGCCATCAACCCCAACCATTTCTCGCTTTTTGTTTTTCGATTTTCGATCGCCACGCTCCAACGTAGCACAGGCATCTGGCCCGTGCGATCCTATCTGTGATCTCATCCTCTCATCGCCCCACTCGAGAATCAAAAATCAAAAATCGACAAGCCCCTCAGTCCCTCCCCTCCAAGATCTTCATCACCATCTCCACCGCCACCCTCATATTCCTCGCCACCGCCCGGTAATCCACCGCCATCGCCTTCACCTTCTCGCCCCCACCCTCCGCAAACACCGAGTACCTCGCAAACTTCGCCTCCAAGAGCTTCTTCTCCACCTCGGCCGACAGCAGGTAATCCACCAATTTCTTCCCCGCCTCCCCATGCTTCGCCCCCGCCACCAGCCCCACGGTGCATGGAATCGTCAGCGTCCCCATCTGTCCTTCCCCCTGGTCCGGCAGCACCAGCTCAGTCTTCCCCCCCTCGCGCTTCGCCGAGTCCACATCATCGTTATCCGTCAACCCCGCCCACATCTGCCCCTGCCCCACGTACTCCGCCACGACCGAATTTCCGCCCAACAGCTTGATCTCGTTGGCCTTCAGATCCCTGAAGAACCGCTGCGTTTTTTCCGTCCCCCACAGCGTATACAGCGCCGCCACCTGCCCCGAAGTCGTCCCCGCCGTCGGCCTGGCCATGCACACCTTCCCCTTCAGCGCCGGCTTCGCCAGATCCAGAATCGAACCCACGCTCCCCGCCGCCTCGCCGCCCGCCGCCGTCGTCCGCGCAATCACCCGCGCTCGCAGACTCGTCCCCGCCCACCGATGCTGCGGGTCCTTGTACATCGCCGGGATCTTCGCCGCCGCCGGCGACTCGTACGCCGCCAGCACCCCACGCTCCGCCAGGTTAATCGTGTGAAAAATCTCGTTGCCCCACCAGACATCCCCCTGCGGATTGCTTTTTTCCGCCTCCAACCGCTCCGCCAACCCCACCGACTTGGTCGCCTCCGAGTCCGTGCGGATGATCACCGTGATCCGGGTCTGTTTCGTGAACTCCAGCACGATCGGCCGCGCCACCGGCTCATCGACGCTGGTATACAGCACAACCCGCTCACCGGCCCCGCTCCCTTCCTTCTTGCATCCCCCCACCAACACGCAACCCAGAACCCACAACGCAAAAACACACCGCAACCCGGCACTATGCATGAGGCGATCTCCCGTTGCACAGACACTGCCCGCTTACCCCTGCCGCATCATTCGGCGACTACTGCTTGGCATCCCGCGCCATCACGTTGAAATAGTTGCGCTTCACCTGCTGCGACCGCCGGTCCACCGCCGAGTTGTCAACATCCTCGCCCTCTTCCGCCTCGGCAGCCTCCGCGATCTTCTGCAACTCCGCCTTGGACTCCCCCCTCACGGAGCGGTCCTTGACCATCATGCTCGCCAGGTGCTCGCCCTTCGGATTGTACTGCGACGGCGACATCTCGGTCTTGGTGCCGAACGGCGCCGCGCTCTTTCCCGGGCCGCCATGCTGCCCAATCCCCGGTCCGCCCGCGGCCCCGCCTGGCCTGTTAATCTCGCCCGGCTGCCACTGGCCCACCCCTTCCCCGCCGATCCTCCCCTGAGCACCGCCCAACTGCCCCCCCGCCTGCGCCATCGCATCCTGCAGCGCCTGCTGCGCCGCCGCCATCGCCTGCGCATCCTGCTGCATCGCCTCAAGCTGCCCCATCACGTCCGCCATCTGCCCCTGCGCGCCCTGCATCTGCTGCCCGGCATTCTTGCCGCCCGCCTGCATCTGCTGCATCGCCTGCGCCATCGCCTGAGCCGCCTGCGCCATCTGCCCCGCCTGGGCTTGTGCATTCGCCTGCTGCATCGCCTTCTGCATTGCCTGCTGCATCGCCTGTTGCTGCTGCTGATTTGCCCCCTGCTGCTGCATCTGTTTTTGGATCTGCTGCTGCATCTGCTGAAGCTGCTTCTGTGCCTGCGGGTCCCCCATCGCCGCCTTCTGGATCAGCTCCTGCGCCTGCTTGATCTGCTCCGGCTTCACCTGCGCCTGCTGCAACTGCACCGCCACCTTCTCCATCGCCTTCTGGTCCTGCGCCATCGCCGCAAGCTTCTGCGCCAGCACATTCATCTGCTCGACCGCCTTCTGCTTGTCCTCCGGCTTCATATCCTTAAAGTCGTTGTTCAGCTTCTTCAGGTCTTCAATCGCCTCCTTGAACTTGCCCTCCACAATCTTCCGCTGCGCATCCGCAACCGGGCCTTTGCCATCGATCGGCAGGCTCATCGACCTGAACATCGACGCCGCCTTCTGCGATTGCGCGAACGATTTGCTCGCTTCCACCTGTTTCTTCATCGCCTCGTCGATCTTCGACATCAACTCCATCCGCCGCCTCGCCGCCTTCTCCGGATCCGGCATCGGGTGCGCAACCAGCTTCTCCAGGTGCTCTTTGCTGGTCTTGATCTCCTCGTTGGTCCGCAAGGCCACCGGCAGCGCCTCGACCTTCGCAATGAGCTTCTGAATGTCATCCTTGGTCTGCGCGATCTTCCGTTCCTCCGCCCGACGCGTGATCTCTTTCTGCTCCTTCCCCAACAGATCCATTGGCGGCACCAGCGTCGCGCACAGCGCCACAAACGCCGCGCCAACCGTCCAATACCCCATCCGCGGGAATCGCACCGGAAATTGCCCCTGCAAATGCACCTTCGCCGCCGTCGCCTCCGCATCCAGCACCACGGCCTTCGCAAACGGGTCATCCCAATTGCGCACCTGAAGCGCCGTGCTGAATTTTTCCTTCAAAAGAAGCTTCTCGTCGATCGCCACCGCCGCCGCCTCACGCGTCGGCCGGTTGATCGTCGCCATGATCCCCGCCACCAACATCGCCAACCCCAGCCCAACCCATATCGCCATGGGCGGCAGGCCCACATGCGTCGCCCGCTGCAACAGGATCGTCAGCAGCACCAGAACCGCCAACACGAACCCCGTCATCGCCAGCCACTCGACAAACGTAACCAGCGACAGCTTCCGCTGTACCGCCGCAACGTGTGAATCCAACCGGCTCATCGAGCCTCCCTATCTAGGTGCATCTCCCGACCTGACCGGATTATACAGCCACCGGACCATCGCCACATCCTGAATCAATCGGCGTCCAACTCTCTGACGCCCCGGCAATCGCCAAGTTCCGATAACGGCCTGATCCATTCTGGCACACCGCATTCGGTTTCCCTGGCACAAACTGGCTCAATCCGCGCGGTGACGGCCTGATCCGAGTCCAAAATCGCAGGTTGCGGCTCGGCTTGACACCTCGCCTACCCCCGCTGAGCATACCGCGTACCAACAATGAGCGACTCCCCGATTTCGCATGACGTATTGATCTTCGGCCACGGTGTGGCCGGCCTCTGGCTCCCCGCGGAAACCAACGCCCTCGGCATTGCCGTGGGTTCTTTTTTGCGCACCCGCCAAACGCCTCATTGCCCCGCGACCGTCAGCATCGCCTTCCTCAAACAAAACGTGTAATACCCCCCATCCAGCCCCACCACCGCCACCAGTCCTCGCCTCATCATCGTGGGAACCTCCGCAGTGCAATCCCTGCATTTCTTTCCCAACACATCCGATCCAATGCTATAGATCCCCCAACTCGGCAGGCGTACGAGACGATCGGGCGCCGATGTACCTTTCCCCGGAAGTTGTCAGCCATGACCTCAAACGCACCGCGCCCCGGCAGTTCCACGCCGCTACGCCGCCCAGCCTTCACCCTCGTCGAACTCCTCGTCGTCATCGGCATCATCGCGCTGCTGATTAGCATCCTGCTGCCAGTCCTCTCCAGAGTCCGCGAGCAGGCCAACGCCGTTCAATGCGCCGCCAACCTCCGCCAGATCGCACTCGGCTGGCTCCTCTACGCCGATGGCAGCAAAGGCGCCGCCTGCCCCGGCCGAATGCCCAAATTCTCAGGCTCTTCCAATACCTACGACGTCGGCAACGGCATGCAATTCCGCCCGCGATGGTTCGTTACTCTCGGCGCTCAATCCAAGATCTACGCCTACGCCCGCCCCAGCCCCGATCCCGCCGACGACAACACCAAGACCGTCGACAACCCCGTCTTCATCTGCCCCACCGAGCCTGAGCGCATCAACAACCGCAATTACACTTATGGGTACAACTTCCAATTCCTGGGCAACTCCCGCCTCAAAACCGGTGGCTCAGGCCAATTCATCAACTTCCCCGTCAAGGTCTCCAAGGTCCGCGCCGCCGACACCGTCATGGCCGCCGACTGCATCGGCACCTCAGCCGGCAAGCCCGCAGCCGCCCGCACCGGCTACCGCATTGACGGCAGCGCCGACACCAGCGCCCTCGGCAACCACGGCTGGGCACTCGACCCGCCCCGCCTCACCGCCAACAGCGACTACTGTGACGATGGCAACCGGTCCCCAACCAACCGCTCCGCACCCGATCCCCGCCACAACAAAAAAGCCAACGTCGCCTTCTGCGACGGCCATGTCCAATCCATGACTCTCCAGGACCTCGGCTACATCGTCAACCCCGACGGCAGCATCCCCGTCGCCGACCCCGCTGCCCACAACCGCCTCTTCTCCGGCAACGGCGAAGACCGCGACCCGCCGTCGATCCAATAAGAAACTATCTCAGAACCGCTTTGCCACCGATGGGGCACCGATGGGCTTAGATCAAAAAAACGCGGAAATCACTTGGGATCGGGCTCTTCTTGCTCTTTCATCAGTGTTCATCTGTGCCCCATCTGTGGCTAGAGAGAGCCCATAAAAGGGGTCAGCAGCCGTTTACTTGGTACGCCAGCACGCTGCCGATCGGCGCCCTGAGACTGGACCACATTCCGGCAACCCGCAGGCTCGCCGCATCAGGTGAGGTCTAACGGACGCCCCGTCATCGGAGACTCGCCCGATCGCGGATCTGGCGGAGGCTGCGGCTTACGCAGCAAGCCAATCATCCCGCCGAACGAGGCGCCGATGGCGGAAGTGTTCGGCCACAGCCACAGAACGGGCGCCCAGCGCACCAGGGCAGCGAAGAAAACGAGAGTGGCCACCGCAATGAGGCCCCCGACAATCGCGCCGTTCAGCGTACGGCGAAGGCAGCCGGCGGGCGGCCGGTATAGTGTAGTTTCACCCAGCAACAACTCAAGATTGGGGAAATCCGTCAATCGCATGTCGCCTCCGGTATCAGCCGCTCGCCGTTGATGAATATCGGAACAACCCGGGGCGGGGTTAAGGACGATGAATAGGCCGATAACCGACGCCCTTGCGCCCGGTCGGGCGTCGCGTCCGCCCACCTCAGTTCAATGGGTGCCCTGAAAAGGGGTCAGCAGGGGAACCGGCTGTACATCATGCTCGGGCTGAACATGGACGCCTACGCCGCCGACATCGGCCGGCTCACCCTGCCGGAAGTCATTCTCGACAACGCCTGCAGCCCCCAATTCCATCCAATCCGAGCCCCAGATATCTGGCCGGGACTTCTCACAGCCCGCTGAACAACTGCTTAACCGACCAGCCCCTTCATCGCCTCCCACGTCAGCCGCACCATTTCATCAGCATACTCATCATGCTTCCCTCCCCAAATCCCCACCAAGATCTCCATCAACTTCTCTTCCGTCAGTGGCGCCGCACTCTGTGGTAGGGGCGGTAGGGGGGGTACAAACCCCTTCGCGCTCTCCGCATGCCGAATCATCGACACCACCCCCGCCCCCGCACCCTTGGCCATCTCCCGCGGCTCGATCCCATACCTCATCGCCATCCGCATCGTCCCAAACAACCGATCCTCCCACCCCAATTTCCTCACTGGATCCCGTATCACCCGGTCCACCAGATCATTCAGATTCACCCGCGTCATCCGATCCAGCAAATCCTCCGCATACGCCCGATACCCCGCCTCCGTAAACAATTCATCCCCCAACCCCCCATGCTTCCGAATCAGCGCCCTCCCCGACTCCTCAATAAACGCCTTCCTCGCCACTCGCATGATTTCCCCAGACTTCCCGGCCTCCGCCATGGTGGTCAAGCCCCTCAAATCTGCCAGATACCCAATCAACGCATGAATCGCGTTATGCCCATACAGCTTCGCCTCCTCAAACGGCAGCAAATCCTCCTTCTCCACAAACACCGCAATCCCCCTCTCAAACTCCTCCAGCACGATCCGCGATATCAGAATCCGATTGAACTCCTCCACCAGCACCGCTCGCCCCGATCCCGGCGCCATCGCCGCCAACCCCATCCGTTCCATAGTCGCCGCATCCCCAATCACCCCACTCATCTTCCCAATCACCGTATTCAGCACCTGCACCCTGACTTCTCCCTCGCCCACCCCGACACCCCGACACCCCGACACTCCGACACTCCCCACTGACCCCTGAATCCTCTCCGCCAGTATCTCCGCCGCATGATTGTGATTCTCCGCCGCATAAACCACCCCCCTTTTCCCCTGTCGCGTCCCCAACCCCTCCCCCAGCATCCCCGCGACGCTCGTCTGCCCGCCCATGTCATAGAACTTCACACTCGGCAGCGCCGTCGCCATCTCATCCGCTTCCCCAATCGCCTCCACGATTTTCTCCCGATCCCCCTTCACCCTCGGGTTATACACCTCCACCCCCTCCACCCTCACCTGCTCGATGCAATCCTTCCTCGCCACATTCACCACATACGCCCCCCCATTCTCCCTCACCGCCCTCACCAACCCCTCCTCCACCTCCGCCACCACATACCGCGAGAAATTTCCCGACCGATACGCCTCAAACAAGAACAGCCCACTCTGTATCGCTCCAAACCCAAACCCCACAAATGTCCGCGCAGTTCGCTCACCCATCGCCGCACCCGCCGCCCCCACAAATAACCAATAACGAATAACAAATAACAAATAACGCCTACCCCCCCCTCAACCGTTCCTCCAAAAACTCCCCCTCCCGATCGCCATCCCAGTACTCCACCACCCGAAGTTCCGGCACATTCGCATGCGGATACACAATCACCTTCCCCTCCACCTTATTCGACTGAATCATCCGCAGCACGTCCGGCACATGCCCCAACCCCGCAATCCCATACACATAATTCCCCGGGTCCACATCGCCCTTGGCGATCGCCTCCAGCGTCGCCGCCAGATCCGAAGGCTGTCCGCCACTCGATCCCACCAGCTTGATCTCATCATAATGCACCGCCAGCGCATTCACCTGCAGCATATGCTGTCCCTTCGGCAACCCCCCAAACAAATTCGCCACCCCACCCTTGCCCAACAACTCAATCGCCGCCTGCTGCACCCCCTGTATCCCCACCGCCAATATCAAATCATCCACCCCCGTCCCCCCTGATACCTCCGCCACCCTCGCCTTCAACTCCTCCGCCCCCACCGTCATCAAATTTACCCCCGCGCGCTTGGCCTTCTCTCCCAACGTCCTCTTCGCTCGCTCCAACCGCTCCACAATCTTATCGCACACCAGCAACCACTTCGGCCGATACCGCAGCGCCAACTCCGCATGCATCAGCCCCATCGGTCCCGCCCCAATCACCACCGTCACCCCCCCCCTCAATATCCCCAGCTCCGCCACCCTCTTCGCAAATGGCGTCTCCTTCTTAATATGAATCTGCCTCTCCTGCGCCGAATACACACACGAAATAGGCTCTCCCATCGACACCGCAAAATACGCCATATGCTGATCCGGCAACGGAAGCAAACACCCCCCCTCCAACACCTCCTCCTGCACCAATAGGTACTCCGCCAAATTTCCCGGCAGCGAATACCCCACCGCCACCTTCTTCATCCCCTCCCCATTATTCCGATACCGCTCCCGATGATTGATCGGCGATACATCCACCGCCGGCTGAATCCCAAACCGCTGCCCCACCCTATACCTTCCCTTCAACCCCCCCACATTCTCAAACCCCACCCCCCAAAGCTGCACCGCCCTCATCTGCCCCGGAACCTTCCCCGCCTCCACATTCCGATATGCCGCCAACCTGCTCATGTCGTCTCTCCTGTCCACAATCCCTCTTCGTCATTCCCCTGACCCCTACCTCGCCACCCGGAGCAGCTCGTCCTCCGCCGCCCCACACCACTTGCCCCCCTCCAGCTTCTCCGCCACCGTCGGGTACCTCCCCCCCAACTCCGCCAGAGGTATCAACCCCATCTCATGCAGCATCGGATACACCAGAATCTTCCCCGCCAGCGTCCGGTTCTCGACCGCCGCGATCCCCGCCTCCGCCCCCGCCATCCCCGACACCGCATCCACCGACAGATTCGTATCCAACTTCCCCCCAACCACCTTCTCCAGCACAATCTTCATATCCCGAATCACCGACCCACTCGTCCCAAACATGTAACAGCGATTCGCGATATACGTATCCAGATCGAGCTCCTGTTTCACCGGCGCCGGAATCCCCGCAAACACATTAATCAAACACCCATCCATCGAGTCCCGCACCGCCGCCGCCACCAACGCCCCCACCGGCACCATCAACGCTATATAACTGAACTTCTCGCTCACCTTCTCCTTGCTCGTATTGACCAACCTCAGCTCCACCCCATTCGCCTTCGCCAGCGCCCCCGCCTTCTTCGAAAGCGCCTCAATCCGCCCATCATCCATATCCGTCCCGACAACCCTAATCCCCTTCACTCCCGAGCAGATGCTCCGAATCACATGCATCTGCCCCATAGGCCCCGCCGCGCCTATGACAACAATCTTTTCGCCTTCACGAATCTCCCCGGCAGGGGGGATATGCCGATACGACTCCGCCGCATTGCTCCCCACCGTCCCCACCCACCGCGTTCCCCCATAATGCACCCGCCCAATCCCC
>JAPLNB010000185.1 GCA_026693085.1 Planctomycetota bacterium
GCCGTCACCTGGCTGAAACTCCGGTGGCTATCCAGGCCCACGTGTGATATCCTTGCATCATTCTTCACGGCTGTCTCCTTTGTTAAAATCACCACCGGACATTGTAATGTCCGGGGAGACAGCCTTTCATGGGATTACCGAGCTGTTGCTGCGGTTCCCACGAGGGTAGACTACGCTTCCGTTAAACAGGAGAACACAACATGATGAAGAGCATTGGGATGGCGATGATGGTGCTCGGCGTGTTGTTTGCCGCTGTCGGCTTTGATTCAAAAGAGTCAACGGCACAGGGGCAGCAGGCCGGCGCTGGCGGTGGTGCCGGGGGCAAGGAACTGGTCCTCGACCTGGGCGACAAGGTGACGCTGAAGCTGGTGCAGATTCCGGCGGGGAAGTTTCTCATGGGCAGCCCGGACGAGGAGAAGAAGGCCGCCGTCAAAGAGGCTGTGGCCGCCGGGATTTCGGAAGCTCAGGCGTCCAAGGCTTTCGAGGATGAGACCGAGCACGAGGTGACGATCAGCAAGCCCTTCTACATGGGCATCACCCATGTGACGGTGGACCAGTTCGCGGCGTTCGTCAAGGACAGTGGATACAAGACCGAGGCCGAGAAAGATTGGGGGGCCATCGGCTTTGAGATCAAGGACGGCAAACTCGACTTTAAGAGGGTGGACGGCTGTTCCTGGCGCAACCCGAGTTTCGATCAGAAGGGGGATCATCCGGTGGTGCAGGTAAGCTGGAACGACGCCAAGGCGTTCTGCGATTGGCTCTCAAAGAAGAGCGGCAAGACGGTGGTGCTGCCGACGGAGGCGCAGTGGGAATACGCCTGCCGGGCCGGGACGAAGACGGCGTATCCGTGGGGCGACAATCGCGATGACGGCAAGGGCTGTGCGAACTGCTCGGACCAGAGCCTGAAGAAGAAGATTCCCAACCACCAGAAGGGCTGGGCGTTCTTCAGTTGGGATGATGGTTTCGTGTTCACCTCGCCGGTAGCCAGTTTTAAGGCCAATGCGTTTGGGCTGTATGACATGAACGGCAACGCCTGGCAGTGGTGCCAGGACCGTTATGGGGATTACGAAAAGGGAGCGGCCACGGACCCCACGGGAGCAAACACTGGCGCCCTCCGCGTGCTGCGTGGCGGGTCCTGGCACCTCAATCCGGGGTTCTGCCGCTCGGCGTACCGCATCGGGGACGATCCTGTCAACCGGATCGGCGGCATCGGCTTCCGGGTGGCGTTGGCGGCGGGCGTGGACTGATTGTGTTAGACTACGCCTCCATTGACAGGAGAACACACCATGTTGAAGAGCATTGGGATGGCGATGATCGTGTTCATGGTCGCAGGGTTCGCACTGGCCGCAGAGACAGCCGTGCCGGTGGCCCAACCAGCCAAGGAACTCAAACTTGATCTTGGCAACGGTGTGAGCCTGAAGCTGGTGCAGATTCCGGCGGGGCAGTTCCTGATGGGCAGCCCGGAAACCGAGAAGGATCGGGGCAAGGATGAAGTCCAGCACGAGGTGACGATCAGCAAGCCGTTCTACATGGGGGTGACGCATGTGACCGTGGACCAGTTCGCGGCGTTCGTGAAGGACAGCGCCTACAAGACCGACGCCGAGAAGGTTGGCGGGTCGCTTGGGTTTGATATCAAGGACGGCAAACTCGACCCCAGAGTGGTGGAAGGTTGCTCGTGGCGCAATCCGAGTTTCGATCAGAAGGGCGATCATCCGGTGGTGCAGGTAAGCTGGAACGACGCCACGGCCTTCTGCGACTGGCTGTCGAAGAAGAGCGGCAAGACGGTGGTGCTGCCGACGGAGGCGCAGTGGGAGTACGCCTGCCGTGCGGGCACGAAGACGGCGTATCCGTGGGGCGACAATCCCGCTGACGGCAAGGGATGGGCGAACTGCGCTGATCAGAGCCTTAAGAAGAAATTATCCAACGCCCCCGCCGAGTGGGAGTTGTTTAGCTGGGACGATGGTTTTGCGTTCACCGCGCCGGTGGGAAGTTTCAAGGGCAATGCGTTCGGCCTCTACGATATGAACGGCAACGCGTGTCAGTGGTGCCGGAACCGCGATGGGGATTATGAAAAGGGCGCAGCCACTAACCCCACGGCAGCGCGCAATGCCGGCTTGCACGTGGTGCGCGGCGGATCCTGGTACACCAGCCCTCCGGCGTACTGCCGCTCGGCGTTCCGCTGGCTCTTTCCCATCCAGTTCGACTACGTCGGCTTCCGGGTGGCGGTGGTCGGGGCGGGCGTGGACTGATTGTTGGGAATATCAGATAAGAATGAACAGACGGTTCAGCGGAGGAGTGCACTTGTGAGAAAGCCCCTGGCAATAACGGTCAACGTTACACTGACATTTGCGGTTCTCGTGTTGGTCCTTGATTTCGGGGGGGGCGATGAGACGATGCTCATAATATGGGCCGTCCATCTTATCCCAACTGCACTTATTGGCGTGCCTCTTTGGTACTTCGCCCGGCATCGTGTCAGTTGGGGCAGTTTCGATTTTCTGATCATTACAGTGCCGTTTCTATTTTGGTTGGCGACAGGACTCGTGCTTCCTCATCGCGAAAAGGGCTTGTCAAATCTAGTGGAACCTCTGGTGCTGGGGTGTTGCCTCCCTCTCTCCACATTGTTACGGGTCGTAGCGGGCCAAAGAGCCGGGGCTACAAAGCTATCAGCAGGCTTGCTGGTCGGGCTATGCATACTAGCACCAAACGGTTTTTTGCCTAATCGAAGTTAACTTGGCTGGCCGACAGAGGTAGTGGCAGTTCGCCAACACGGAGGTGATGCCATGGCCACGGATGGCTCGGCTTTTGATCGATGGCTCAGAGAAGCCGGCGTCGCA
>JAPLNB010000186.1 GCA_026693085.1 Planctomycetota bacterium
CGGGCGGCGGTGGGACTTGGACAACGCCGAGGCGGTGATGGCGTTGGAAGCGATGTATCAGAGCCACCTGTGGGATCGCTACTGGGCCAAAGCACTATGCCATCAAAACTAACGCGCCGCCCGAATTATTGGGCACACCCGCTCGGCTGCTTCGTGACTGTCGCGCTGTTACTGCGGGTGATCTTGGCGTATCCTTTGGGGCTCGCAGGGTGCGGCAAGGGCCGCTCTCGGTGCGAGGTTCACCGTGTTTGGAAACGGAGACAAGCAAATGCGAATACTGGCGATTGTTGGCCTGGGCATTCTGATGGTGTATTCGGGAGGCTGCGCGAAGCTGCTGCGTGGCGAGACGCAGACGATGAAGTTTGACTCGGAGCCGCAGGGCGCGTGGGTGAGGGTTGGTGCCAATGAGGTGACAACGCCTGGCGAGGTCAAGCTGCAACGGAAGGACAAGTATGAGGTGACGGTCAGCAAGTCCGGGTATCGAACGATTGTGTTTGAAATGGTTGCGCAGTGGGATGGCGCGAGCCTGGGCAACATGGCGATGCCTGGCGGGAGCATCGGCTTGGCGACCGATACGGCGACGGGCTCGGATCGCAGCTTCTACAAGATCGAGAAGATCAAACTCCATGCGGCGACGGACCCCAACACGCCGCCGCTGAAACTGATCCACTATCGCGGCAAGCTGTACACGGACGAGGACTATAAGAAGGTGCAGGAGGATGAGCGTCGCTACCGCGAATGGTATTTTGAGGACTAATCCGCCGCCCGCGTGCTTTACGGTGGTCGCGGGTATTCGTACGATATAAGCGTATGCAATCCCCTACTCCCGCGGTGATCGGGCGGCTTGTCGTTGCGCGCACCCTTAGGCAACTGGCATTGACTCTGCGCAACTCGCAGGCGGCGACCGCGTCCGGGTTGTGGGGCAGCAGCGTTGCCGCGGTGACGGCTGCGCTGGAAGCGGAATTGCATCGGCCGATCCTGCTGGTTTGTGGGCATATTGATGAAGTGGATGATCTGGCTGACGACCTGGAGCTTTTCCACTTGCGCCGGCCGGAGATTTTGCCGGCATTGGAACTGTCAAGCACGCTCGGGCAGATGAGCGAGGAGCAGGCCTCGAACCGGCTGAACCTGATCTCGCGGCTCTCGACGGCGGGTGGGCAGGACCTGGTGTCCGCAACTCGGCCGCTGCTGGTGGCGCCGATTCAGGCGCTGATGCAGTCGGTTCCGTCGCGCCAGCAGGTTTCGCAACTGGTCCGAACGCTTCGCATCGGACAAGAGCTGGAGCCTGAGAAGCTGATCGTCTGGCTGTCGGAACATGGCTACAACCGGCTTGAGCAGGTGGAGGTTCCTGGTGATTTTGCAGTTCGCGGCGGGATCATCGATGTCTATCTTCCGGGCGATTTCGAGCAATCGGGCGAACAGGTGGGGCTGGCGGTTCGCATTGATTTTTTTGGCGACCAGATCGAGTCGATGAAGCAATTTGACCTTGATTCGCTTGGGTCGAAGACGCTCCTGGAATCGGTCCGGATCATGGATCTGAGAGGGCAACTGCCTGAGACGAGCGACTCGACGCATCTGTTCACTTATCTGCCGTCCGACACGATCGTTGTTCTATGGGCTCCATTGGAGATTGCGGAGCAGGCCACGAGCTACCTCGATCGATTGCCGGATGTGAGGGGCATTTATCCTTTGAGTGCGTTGCTGCAACACGCATCGCGGTTCACTCGGCTGGAACTGAGCCAATTTGAGCAAGGGTCGGTGTCGATGACGAGCCTGGTGGGGGGGCAGGATATTCCGCACGTGCGTCTGCCCGTCGGGTCGCTCCAGAAGTTCGAAACGGATGCCGGCAAAGCGACCCAGGAGTTGGCGGAGCTTGCGGCCACCCATGACGTTACCGTGTTCTGCGATAATCCGGGTGAATGTCAGCGGTTTTGCGAGATTCTGGACCAGAACCAGCCGGGTTTGCGGCAGCAGATCGACATTCCGATCGCGTATCTGCATCGGGGGTTTGTGTGGGATGAAGGATCGGGTTCCGGGAGTGGCAGAACCGAGGCGAGGCCTCTTGCGCTGGTTGGGCACCATGAGCTGTTTCACCGGTACGAGCAGCGGCGGAGGGTGAGGAAGGTGATCGCCTCGCGGCCGGTCGATTCGTTCCTGGATCTGAAGGTCGGCGACTATGTTGTGCATGTTGCGCACGGGATCGCGAAGTTCACGGGGATGCAGACGATCAACAAAGATGGGCGGTCGGAGGAGTATCTTACTCTGCGATTTGCCGAGAACGCATCGCTGCACGTTCCGGCCAGCCGGATCAACCTGATTCAAAAATACGTTGGCGGATTCCATGGCCATCCGAAACTTTCGCGGCTGGGGTCGGGGGCATGGGAAAAGGAGAAAGCGAAGGTTTCGGAAGCGGTGATGGACATGGCGGCGGAGCTGATCGACATTCAGGCCGCCCGCGCCGCCGAGCTGGGTGTGGCGTATCCGTCGGACACCGAGTGGCAGCGCGAATTTGACGCGGAGTTTCCGTATAACCCGACGCCCGACCAGGTCCAAGGGGACATCGAAATCAAGCAGGACATGCAGAGGCCTCGTCCGATGGACCGTCTGCTGTGCGGCGATGTGGGCTATGGGAAAACAGAGTTGGCGATGCGGGCGGCGTTCAAGGCGGTCGAATTTGGCAAGCAGGTTGCGGTGCTGGTTCCGACGACCGTTTTGGCTGAGCAGCACTACCGGTCATTCAAAGAGCGGATGGCCAGTTATCCGTTCAACGTGGAGTCCATCAGCCGATTCAAATCGCCAAAGCAGCAGAGGGAGGTCGTCAAGAAGCTGGCGATTGGCCAGGTTGATGTCCTGATCGGCACGCATCGGCTGCTCAGCAAGGACATGAAATTCGCGGACCTCGGCCTGGTTGTCATTGACGAGGAACAGCGATTTGGGGTCACGCACAAGGAGCGGCTCAAGCAGATGCGGCGGACCGTGGATGTGTTGACCATGTCGGCCACGCCGATTCCGCGAACGCTGCACATGAGCATGCTGGGGCTGCGCGATATCTCCTCCCTGACCACCGCGCCGCAAGACCGGCGATCGGTGGTTACGGAAGTGGTTCCATTTGAGACCGAACGAATCCGGCAGGCGATTTTGCGAGAACTGAATCGCGAAGGGCAGGTCTACTTTGTCCACAATCGTGTTCACAGCATCCAGGAGATGGCCGAGCAGATCCAGAACCTCGTTCCCGACGCGCGGATCATCGTCGGGCATGGCCAGATGAAGGAGCATGAGCTGGAGAAGGTGATGCTCGCGTTTGTCGGGCACGTGGCGGACATCCTTGTATGCACCACGATTATCGAGTCGGGGTTGGATATTCCGAACGTCAACACGATTTTCATCAACCACGCCGATCGGTTTGGCTTGTCGGAATTGCATCAGCTCCGCGGGCGGGTGGGGCGGTGGAAACATCGGGCGTATTGCTACCTGCTGCTGCCGCCGGACCGGCCGGTTACTCCGGTGGCGGCCAAGCGCCTCAAGGCGATCGAGGAGTACTCCCATCTGGGAGCTGGCTTTAAGATCGCGATGCGCGATCTGGAAATCCGCGGCGCGGGCAACATTCTGGGGCCCGAGCAGTCGGGGCATATTGCGGCGGTCGGGTATGAGATGTATTGCCAGCTTCTTGAGGAATCCACGCGGCAGTTGAAGAATGAGCCAAGACCGACGCGCCCGGAGGCGCATGTGGAGATTGGGTTGACCGCGCTTATTCCCAGGCAATTCATACCGGGGGACCGGCAGCGGATGGATGCGTATCGGCGGTTGTCGCGCTGCACGGATCTGGCGATGGTCGCGGATTTGTCGCAGGACTTCAAAGACGCTTATGGCGAGTTTCCCCGGCAAGTGATTATTCTTGTTGCTCTGACGGAGTTGCGGCTATTGGCCGGGCACTACGGCATTGAGTCGGTCATCAAGCAGGAGCCGGACGTGGTGTTGAAGATGAGGGAGGCGCAACGGGTTCAGCGGGCGCTGATCGGTGCGCCGGGAACGCTGCGGGTTGTGGATGACAAGACGCTGTATTTTCGGCCGCCGACGAACTATCTCGAGCCGGAGGTCTTGTTGATGACGCTGCGGAATCTGATGTACGCGGCGTATCAGAGGGAACTGAAGGGTGAGCCGGACCCGATTCCGAAGGCGCCGCCTGCGCCCAGGCAGCCTGCGGCCGCGGCTTCAGGCGATGGGCGATCCCCGAAGCCTCGCGAGGCGAAGCTGGTTTCGACGGCGCAGGCGCAGTTGCAGAAATCGCTCATTCCTGAGCTGGAAAAACTCGTTTCGCTGCGCAACCAGGGGGTGCTTACGGAAGAGGAGTTCCAGGCGGCCACCAAACGGCTGGCCGCCCGGGCGTAAGGCGTTGGTTGGCAGCATCGGGGCCGGTTACCTGTTGAAATTGCGGCCCGCGGCGTCCCAGTTGATGAGGTTGAAGAAGGCTTCGACGTATTTGGCGCGGGCGTTGCGGTAGTCGATGTAATAGGCGTGTTCCCAGACATCGCAGGTGAGTAGGGGGGTGTCGCCGAAGGTCATTGGGTTGGCGGCGTTGCTGGTCTGGACGATCGCGAGCGAGCGGTCGCTCTTTTTCACCAGCCAGGCCCAGCCCGAGCCGAACAATCCGACGGCCGCCTGGATGAACTGTTGCTTGAAGGTGGAGAATGATCCGAAGGTCGTGGCGATGGCCGCGCCCAGTTCGCCGCTGGGTTCGCCGCCGCCGTTGGGCTTCAGGCCGTTCCAGTAGAACGTATGGTTCCAGACCTGCGCGGCATTGTTGAAGATGGGGCCGTGGGCCTTGAGCGCGATCTGCTCCAGCGGCGAGTCGGCGAACTCCGTTCCGACGATTAGTCTGTTCAGATTGTCCACGTAGGTTTGATGGTGCTTGCCGTAGTGATACCCCAGCGTTTCCGCGGAGATAATGGGCGCAAGGGCGTCCTTCGCATAGGGCAGCGGGGGCAGTGTATGAATCATGGCGACTCCTTCCGAGATAGGCAATAGGGCCTGGTTACACAACGTCAGGATCTTGGTTGCTAATATAACGCCGTAGCACGGCAATGCGAGTGGGCAAACCGCCGGCGGTCAGGTCTGATCGATTCGGGCGCGGTTTCGGTGACTATTGGGCGACCACTTCGATGGTCGCTTCATTCGACACGACGCGCCCGTGCCACGCCCGCGCATAGGTGACCGGAAGCTCGGGCGAATTGAACTCGAGCCGAAGCGTGTATTTGCCGGGGGCCAGCAATAGCGAAGTGGGGACCGCCGACCACCAAGCCTGGCCGCGGGCCACCTGGGCGTACTGCGCGTCGGCCGTGGATACCCGCATCAGCACCAGTTCCCGGCGCACATCGATCTGGAGGGAGGACCAGTCCGGCGGATGCATCGACAGTGGATCATGTTCGATGTTGTGAATGAAGGCGTTGAGCATCAGGTTCTCGCCGACGATCGCATGGCGCTCGAGCCCCTGGCGAATCACGACCCTGAGCTCGGCATCGTTCCACGGCTTACTCATGAAACGGTAGATCTCGCCCTTGTTGATCGCCTCCACCATCATGCCGATGTCGGCGTAACCCGACAGGATCATCCGCACGGTGGAGGGAAAG
>JAPLNB010000187.1 GCA_026693085.1 Planctomycetota bacterium
GGGCGGCGGTGGGACTTGGACAACGCCGAGGCGGTGATGGCGTTGGAAGCGATGTATCAGAGCCACCTGTGGGATCGCTACTGGGCCAAAGCACTATGCCATCAAAACTAACGCGCCGCCCGAATTATTGGGCACACCCGATCGCCGGAAGGCGTCTGATCTTCGGACAGGCGCATCGCGGACTCGGACCACATCTGGCGTGTGATGTGGTCTTCCATGATGTGTCGGTAGAGCCCCATCCACGTTGTTTCGCTTCGTTTGCGGGCATACTCGGCATCCCCGCCCGGCCGATTATCGCCTTCCATGCGGCCTGAGTCGCTGCTGGGAACGACCGAGTCGGGATAGTGCAGCACGTTGGCGAGCATCCAGTCAATCTGATGCAGCCATTCATGCAGTTCCATCTCGCCGTTGGTTTCGCCGGGGAACGGGCAGTTGGTGTGCCACGGAACCATGATGGAGCCTGCTCCGTTCACTTCGCGAAGGCTGAACATAAGCGTATTCTCCCATCACTTGAAGCATAATAGACGTCCCCGGCCTTCACAACTCGGATTGCAGCCATCGAACGATCTCCGGGGCTTTCTGGGCGATGTTGGTGTTCTCCAGCGGGTCATCCTGCAAGTCGAATAGAACATCGGGTCGCTCACGGCCGGCCGCGCGGACGCCCGTGTGCCCCTGGTCGTCGGAACCACGGATCAGCTTGTAGCGCCCGTCCCAGGCAAGGCGTCATCCTATCACAACGACGTATGCGGCTGTTCGAACGGGATACGGCCCCGTCAGCGTCGCCTGCCGTCACTGCGCGCGCCCGCTCTGGCTCTGTGGATGGCCGTTGCCGCAGGTCAAGCTCTGCCCGCGCGGCGTACGGCATGGTGCCATGCGATTGCTCGGTGTTGTTGCACTTGCCTGCTCGTTCTGCAGAGCAGAAGAGCCTCATGGTCCGTGAATCTGGGTGGCTCGGACCATCGCCAGGATGCACGCTTGGATCGCCGGGGGCAGCGTCGGCCAAGTCGAGCGGCTGTTCAGGAGCGAATTGGAGTGTGGACGAGGAAAGTGTGCCGGATTTCTATGCCGCGATCTGTCCGAATCTCTGCTTCTCCAACAGAATCCGCAGATTGTCTGTACCCCCTGGGCATTCGAGGACAGAAACGCATCATGAGATGCGTCTGCGTGGGGGCGATCAAGCAGGTTCCAGACTAAACCTGTGTCCGACACAGGTCACCCTTGTTTTCCCATGCATAAAGGGGTATCTGTATGCGCGTGAAACGCGGTTTTCGAGGCGAAAAACGCGGTTTCTTTGGGACTGGGAGATCCAAGGCAAACTGGGGCGCGGATTGCAGACCCGGTCGAGATTCAAACGGCTCGATTTTTTCCGAAGTGCGATCTGGCTATGGTATGTTGGCCTTGCAATCGTGGTGCCGCACAGCGACCAGCGATTTCGCATCTTCGACGCCGCCCAGCAGTCTGGCCGCCTCATTCAGGCTGCGTCGCGGTAATAATACCGCAGCATTCCGCCCAGCCGCTGGCGGCAGCGGATGTTGCCCTGGGGCTGGCCGACGGGGACGCCCATTCGGATAGTCAAGGGGCGGCAGGTGGCCGGTCCCCGGTTGTGTGAGCAAGATCGACCGGGGACAGGCGGGCAGTTGCCGATCAGCCCGGCAGGACCAAGACAAAACTTCGGAACGATTGAGTTTCTCTGCGTGAATCCCTGCCCGTCTCGTTGTCGCAGGCTCATCTGCCGGGCCGCTCGCAGAGTTCCACCACGTTCGCTCTGCCACGTACGATGGAACGGACCAGACCCGCCAGGCGCAGGCGGCGAATGGCATCGCGAACGGCGGGACGGGAAGCCCCGCAGCGGCGGGCCAATTCCGCTTCGCTCTCGATGATCCCCGCCTCTGCCGTGCATTCGGCTAGGACGGACGCCAGCAGATCACCGCCGGTCAGCGCCCGTTCCCTCAGCGTCGGATTGTGCTTGGCAATCCACTCCGCCGGCCTCAATGCGTCGGATTTCAGCTCGAACTCGGCCAACCATCTTCCCCACTTGCGCGAAAGGGCCGATGCCCGCTGCTCGGCGAGGCGAGAGAAGGCCGCATTTCGTCGCTCGACATCGGATAGCGGCCCAGGATCGGCGGCGGCGTTGCAGGCCGCAATGGCCAGATTGAAGCGAGCGCCATTGCCCTCGCCGTTCTCTTTTGCCCATTCAAGCAGGAAGCCAAGGGTCGTCCTGTGTTCTGGTTCAAGCTCGTCGCCAATCAACCGAGCCAGGCGATGCTTGGTCACGTAGTCGCCGTAGAGCGCTAGCCAACTAGCGGCCAGGATGAAAAGGCGTGAATTGGCCGATGCTACGCGAGCGGTATCGAGCAGGAGGTGTTCAATGTCCGGTGTATTCCCCGCTTCTCGAACGTTCAGCATTACGCCGAGTTGCGCCCAGCGGGATACCACGGAATCAACGAGTGCTTTGGTCACGATTGCACCTCCCAACCATCCACGTACTGCCTGGCCATCTCGATTCGGCCCGACTCATTGGGATGCCTGATGACCAGCGCATCGAGATAGTCACGGACGAAGCTCAATTCGTCGGTTCTGACGCGCATCTGGAACAAGTGCTCCAAGTCGCGTTCGCGGTGTGCGACGAACTTCATCGCTATCAGGTCCAACCGGCTGGCGGCGTAAACGCGAAGGTGGTTTTGGGCGAGGACGTGGACCCGCCGATATTCCCAGCCCTCGGGGAGCGTCCAGGCATAAAGCCCCACATCTTCGCTGAGCCAACTGGGTGGCAGAGACAACTCCCTGCCGACCTCCTCAGCCGCCGCCATAACCGCATCGCGGTCTTGCGGTAACCGGCAGTGGATGACATCCACATCCGCCGTCGTCCAAGCCGCCGGCAACTGCCCGATGAGTACGCCCGCCGCTCCACCCACAAGCAGAATCTCCACGTCTCGGTCGAGGCGCAGGCGCTCTCCGAGCTTTGCCAAGGCCGTTCGGATCGTGCTGTCATTCAAGACCGCCATAGGCTTACTATACCATATGTCGGTAAAAGTTTACGTAAGGAGTATGAACAAAGTTGGACGTGACTGCCGTGCGACACTCCGCCGAACAGGCGTTTGCCGAGTCAGACGCGTGACCTGCGCTGTGACCGGCCTCGGCTTCATCACGGGCGGAATCAGGCGCAAATCTGGCGGTGAGCTGGAGTTACCGATACTCGCGAGTGTCGCAATATCGAAAAACTGGCAAGTGACCTGCGATCTGACCGCCTCCCTGCCCGAACCTGTCCAAATCAGCCAGAATCCCCTCACGCCGCCCTCGTCCCGCCCCTGCCACTGCCGCTCTCCTCTTCTCCCCAAAGAACATCGGCCCGTATAGTCAAAATACTCCGCCGAACCGGAACTGTCCGCCAGCGTTGAAGTTGCGGACGTGCGTCGGAGGCTTGTTTCCGCTGGTTGACAGCGGGCCGCCAGCGCCCGATGCTGAGATTCTCCGAGGTTTTCCCATCATCAGGTCATCGGGTGAGCCATGAACTTCGTCCTCCAGCCTTGGCAACTCCTCGTGATCATCCTGACCGGCTGGCTCAACCGCCAGCAGCAGGCGGTGATTGACTTCCTCCTGACCCAGGTCCAGGTGCTGAAGGAAACCCACGGCGGCAAACGCATCCCGCTCAGTGACGACCAACGCCGCCGTTTGGCCATCAAGGGCAAGGCCCTGGGACGGAAGGCTCTGCAGGAGATCGCCACCATCGTCACGCCCGATACAATTCTTCGCTGGCATCGCCAACTGGTGGCCGCGAAATGGGATTACAGCAACCGTCGGAAGGCGAAGCCAGGTCGGCCGCCGACGTCCGACGAAGTCACCCAACTGATCTTGCGGATGGCTCGGGAGAATCCGACCTGGGGGTATGATCGTATCCAGGGTGTGCGATCGGCGGTCATGGCGTCCATACCCTGGCCTGGCACATGGTTGGCTGCTGAGATGTGACGACTCAGCCGATCGCCAGTGCTTCGAGAACCTTGCCGGCGGGAAGAGGGGAGGAGGGAGCAGTCACTTAGCCACTCTCCTACTCGACAGCAGCAGCCGCACTGCCTTGGTCTTTTCGGCGGTCGACAGTGGCAAACGAGAGATAAGAGCCAGAGCTTCAGTGAAATCCCCGGTTTCGGTCCCGAGTGGGCCGCTTTCTGGGCCGCGCCCCTCACAATCTCCCTGTTTTTCAGGTGTTGATTGGGGACTCATAAGCTCTAGATCATCGCGGCAGAAGTTTCGTTGCTTGGCATAAGGAGTATGGGTTTGGGAGTCGGGGTTGCGGATGTCGCGGTGAGCCCGGTGGTACGGACGCACGCGGATGGCTCGGGAGACGGCGTTGGCACGGCTCGGTTG
>JAPLNB010000188.1 GCA_026693085.1 Planctomycetota bacterium
CAGGCGTAACCGTTTGGTAAGATGACATCGTGGCGGTTCCTCTTGGTAAGTGCCAAAAACCTGATCAGCGGATCGTAGTAGACGACCCGGCCAATCGGAACCGCCGCTTTTCAACCTTCAACTGTCAGTGGGACAACGTCATCTCAGGGTGCGACAAATACCGGTTCGTCAGGGCTGAAATCCGGGCACGCCCACCATTGATGTCCGTGCCGATATAGTTGCCAAGAACCTGGTTATGCGAGACATTCACCAGGTTAATGCCGTTGCCATTGCCGGAGATCACGTTCCGCTGTGTTTCCGTCGTGCCGCCGATAACCACGTTGGTGGTTGCTTCAGTAGTGCCCGCTGTGGTGACGAGAATGGCCACTCCGTTACCTGCCAGTGCACCCTTTGCGTCAAGGCCAATTCGGTTTCCTTCAATGTGCGCGCCCGTCGCATCGGTGAGAGCAATACCGTACCCACCGTTACTCACGATGATATTCTGCATGATACGTGCGTTGGCGGCGCCAAAAACCGATACACCATTGCCAGAGGCACTGCCTCCGGCGATCTGCAGGCCCTGGATCCTCACATCAGCAGCCCGTACTGCGAAGATGTCGGCACTCACCAAGTGACTGCCATCAATCCTGACCAGCGGCAATCCCGAGTCGTCGACCTGGTCCGTCGCGTCGATTGTGACTTCTCGGGTGATATCGGGCAACGCAGTGTCCAAGTGGATGTTGGGCACCACTGACCCTAAGCTGAACTTTATCGTCACCGTGTCGGCTGTTTCAGCGTTCGCGGCTAAGATCGCTGCCCTGAGCGAACCAGCGTCGCTATCCAAAGTACTCGTAACAAGGATCTCGCTATCGGTTGCCCACAACCCTTGGGCAATGATCAAGGGGCAAGCAAACGCGACCGCACGCCGCAGCCATCCGCCTGAAGACCTGGTTGTCTGGTTCATCCCATGCTCCTTGTCTCGCGCTCATTTATGGGTTCGTGCACCCAAACCCGAGCATCGTCGCAAGTTCCGGACATCCTATGAACCTTAGCACCAGCAGCTCAACCGACATGTCCGAACCAACCCAACGGCTGCGTGGTGCGAAGATTGCCACCCAACGTACGGTATGTGATCCAGCGTCAGGACCTTTCTGTCAAACATGCCAATAACAGGCGACACCCCACGGGCAGTTCGTCCGCAGTTCAAGCCGCTTCTTTGGCGGGTCGGAGAGCTTCTGAGCGTCGCCGCCGCCGTGGGCTGGAATGGCTTGGACGACGGTCATTGTCATCGCGGCACGAGGCAGCGGCCTCGATCGCATGTACGGGCAGCCGTCGCAGTTCGCATCCCTGCGATCTCCGTTAATATCCTTCATTGTCGTGGCCAAACTGCGGCCAGTGGTGAAGGTGTCTCGCAACATATGCCTTTCCGGCACTAAATCGCCATAGCCTCAGTAATTTGGGTAAGATGGGCGTACTTGGAAAGGACCGGCAAATTCCTGATTTCCAACGCCAAAAGCGTTTGGCAAGAACACTGTTCTTGTGGTATAGTTAACACCGTCATCGCTAGCTGCACATCTGCAATCGATGCCGGCAAATGTGGGCATTGTGGGTGCCTTTATCGCTGGTTGGCTGACCGGTATAGCTGTCTCGTTGCAGAACTGATTGCGTTCGTTGAAACGCCAGGGAAGCGTGGGTCCATGTCGTCTGCTGCGTCAACGGACATCGGTCGGTTTCCATTGACTCAATGGGCGCTCGTTGAGGGTGCCAGCCATCCGGAGCTTGCGCCGGGTCGGGAGGCGTTGACGGAACTCCTGCGACTTTACCTGCCTGCGCTGCGGGTGCATCTTCTGCGCAAGCCAGGCATCAGTGTTGACCTGGCCGACGATCTGCTTCAGAGCTTCCTGACCGACAAGGTACTCGAGCAGAATCTGGCCGGGCTGGCCGACCGCGGCCGAGGCAAGTTCCGCAACTTCCTGGTTATGGCCCTGGACAATTACGTCCGCAACGTCCTTATGTATCAGAAGGCGATGAAGCGGGCTTCCCGGGCTGGCGCTCTGCCCTTCGACGCAGTGCTGGCCAGTGAGGCGGTCTCTGGCATCGATCTCGACGTTCATTTCAACGTGGTCTGGGCCCGGGAATTGCTTGCACAGACAACGGAGGCCATGAGAGTCGAGTGCGAGCGGAGAGGACGCGCGGATGTTTGGGAGGTTTTCTGCTGCCGCATTTACTGGCCAGCCATGCGGAACACCGCGCCGGATACCTACGAGGAACTGGCCGCCCGTCTCAACCTCCCCTCGCCGATGGCTACGGCCAATCTCCTGGTTACTGCCAAGCGGATGTACCAGCGGATGCTGCGCAAAGTCGTCGGCCAATACGCCGGACACGACGGTGATGCCGAGGAAGAAGTCCGCGACCTGATCGCGATTTTGTCGCAGTCCGGAACAACCTCACGAGCGTAGTTGCGGGGTATACTGCGAGGCTATGGTGTCTGGCAAGGATTTGGACAAGCAAGACATCAAGGGGCTCGCGGAGATGCTCAGGGTCGGCACCGAAGAGTCCCATTTCTGGACGGCCGATGAGCTTGCTGTGCTGCTTCGACATCGTCTTGAGATGCCCGCGGATTTCGATTTGGAGCAGTTAGGCCCCGCGTTGGCGGCCCAAATCCGGCGTGGCTGTGCATCCAAGTCCCGGCCGATCGGGAGCTTCGGCGACCTGCTGTTTCATCCACGGCCGCCCGTCGAATTGCTCATCATGCTCAGGGATTATGCGGCCGCCTGCTATGTGCATCCCGACAGCCCGATCCCCCATGCCGTCGCCGCAGTGTTGTACTTTGCCAGTATCGCCGCGGCTCTGGTGCGTTGTGAGCAGCGAATCGCTCAAGTGAGCAAGAAGGTGCTGCGCTGCAATCTGAGTTTGCTTAAGAAGCAGCCATGGGTGGACACACGCATCAAATCGCTGTTACAACAGGGGATGGGCCAACTCCGACAGAAGGAAGGTCAGGCGGTGTCATGAAGGTGGATGCTCACCGTGCCGCCCTGGGTGCCAGCGAAAGCCTGGCGAACGCCATCTTCCATCCGCTGGCCGATCTTCTGCGTGCGCGGGTCCTGGATCCGCCGGCTCGTCCGGGCCTGCTGGCCTGCCTGGACCAGTACGACATCATCCGCCTGATTGGTGTTGGGGCGATGGGGCTTGTGTTTCTGAGCCACGATCCTGCCTCGGGCCAGCGGGTCGCCATCAAAGTGCTGAGGCCCGAACTGGCCACAATTCCGGGAATTGCGAATCGCTTCCTCCGGGAAGCCCGACACATGATGCGGCTGTCTCACC
This sequence comes from Planctomycetota bacterium, assembly GCA_026693085.1. Classification (GTDB taxonomy): domain Bacteria; phylum Planctomycetota; class Phycisphaerae; order Tepidisphaerales; family Tepidisphaeraceae; genus JAPLNB01. Next base: position 3,304 of record JAPLNB010000188.1, read on the forward strand.
GAGGGATTCTGGGAGTCATGACGGTCTCAGAGAGATGCGAATCGCCCTACATTGTGCTGCCGTACATGCCTGGGGGCAGCTTGGCGGAACTGATGCAGAACGGGCAGCCGCTGGAGCGGGGACTTGTGCTGCAGATCTCTCGTGAGCTTGCTGAAGTGCTCGCGTATGCTCATCGCGAAGGGGTGATCCACCGCGATGTGAAACCGGGAAACGTGCTTCTGGCTGAGGATGGGAGCATCCGGCTGGGGGACTTTGGGCTCGGCCGGGCCCTTGTCAGCAATGCTGCCCGTGAGATGACTTCCACGACAGTGGAAGGCACGCCGCAGTACATGTCGCCCGAGGTGGCCAGCGGGCTTCCGGCCGATGCCCGATCCGATATCTATGGCCTCGGGGCAGTCATGTATGAGCTGCTGACGGGGCGTCCTCCGTATGACGGGCCCTCCCCTGCGGATATACTGGCAAAGGTTAGAGGCACAGACCCCGTCCCGATCCGGCGTGTCAGCCCCGCCGCTGACGTGCATTTGTCGCAGATCGCGGCTTGGGCGATGGGCCGGCAGTTGGCAAACCGCTACCGAACGGTGGCTGACCTTCTTGGCGATCTCCATCTCGCTGCCGAGAACAAACCACCCCGGGGACCACACGGAAGTGATTGCCCATAAATAGTTTGCGTCTTCGTGTCCTTGTCGGGCGTAGCCCGCGGCGGACAGCGGAGGCTGATGCGCAGCGGATCGTGCCAGAACCCCTTGCCCACACCGGGAGGCCACAGAAAAACTCAAGCTGACAGTAAGTTAGGTCGATGCATACAATTGGGATGATGTCGAAACATGACTGCAACTCGGCCGACCCGATTCCGTTGGGGGGATGTACCGATGCGAGTATCAAGGGGAACCAGAAACCCGTCAATGCCACGCCGACCTGCTGTGCTTTGGCTCGCCTCGTGCATGGCACATGCGATGGCATTGCATCGGCGGCGGCTTTCCTGGTGTTGGCGCCCGCGGCAGTGGTGATGACGCTCTTTTACAGTGCGGAAGACGGAAAGGAGTCGCCGGCGCAAGTTGACGAAGCTCCGAGCTGTCGGGCCCAGCGTTCGCCACCGCAGAAGCCCGCCATGCCCAAGCAGCCGCCTCGGCCAAGAGGCAACGACCTGGCAGCGTGAGAATCCGCCCCACCTTTCCATTTCCTAACGATTTCGCCGGTGGCCAACCACCGCTATCAGGCCGAGCGTGAACAGGCCCGAGCCACAGAGAACCACCGTTCCGGGGACCGGGACCGGCACCGCTCGGACCTCCACAACCAAGTCATTGAAGTCGCCATCCGAGCTCTCGCCGCTGACGATGTTACGATCTTCAAAGAACAGCAGATAGCGCGTCCCAAAACCCGCTGCGCTGCTGGTGATCTGGTAGGTCACCATATGATCAAGGCCGTCGGCATTGTCGCTGTTCTGTGAGGACTGAATGTGGGCCAAGTCAGTCAGGGACCGGGCACGGGCCCATCGCCAAGTGGGCGGAGATCCGCTGGTGAATGCGTGAACGGACGAAGAGGGATTCTGGAAGGTATAGCCATTGGACGTCGTCTTCACATCGAATAGCTTGACGAACGTCTTGGACGGACCCGCGCCGTCCATATAGCCGAAGATCTGATTATCGCCGGCGAACTTGGCCTCGGCGACAGCCTCGACCGAGCCATCGTGCCAGAGCTGATCCGCGATGGTGCCGGAGTTGTTTCCGTCGATGCCCACGGCGCCTGCCCCGGAAACGGAGTCGGCGATGCGGGAGGCCAAGATCGTGATCGAGCCAAGAACCACCTTATAGTCCGTGGTGGTTGGGTAGCTGATGGTGTGAACCGGGTCAGCGGTCCACGTTCCGCCGTAGATACGCTGGAGGATTGTCAGATGGCTGGCTTCACCCGATGCTGGCTGTTTCACTGCGGTGTAGCCGGGACGGATGGTGTCCGCCCATGCGCTGCCGGCCGCGATCATGAGCAGCCAAGACAACCCCACCCCGCCAATCCGAAGGACACTACATGACTTCATAGACCCACTCTCCCAGCTCATCTCGTTCGGCATTACTCGCCCGCTCCCAACTGCCCGACCGCTGTGCCCATTCAGTATCGAGACTCAATCGCGGGGCACGAGGACAGGACTCTTGCCGCCTTTGGCCATTGCGCATGAAGTAATAGAGATAGAACACCCGCCGACCGGAAGTCGAGGCCGGCCGGCGGGATTTGCTAGCAAGTCAAAGGAAACTGATCAGGTTCCTCTTTTCAAAACGCCGTACTCCTTTCAGCTACGCCGACGCAGGCTCGTCACCGCGCCAAGCACCGCAAGCGTGGCGAACATCATGCCAGCGGTGGCGGGAAGGGGAACCGGGACCACGAAGTCCTGGCCGTCTCTCAGCCCGATGAGCCCCATCTTCGTCCCATCGGCACTCAGACCAGCAAGCCACGTGTTCGCCTGGGTGGTGGCATCACTGGGCGCCGCATAGAACGTGGTGCTGCTGCCAGAGTCAAGACTCTTGGTCGTGTTGGTCTCGTAGATGATTTCCCACGCAGCTAACTGGAAGGCCGCGGCGTACTTATTCTTATTCGCGCCCGCTGACCAGATTTCGCTCCAGTGCTGAGCGAACAGGTTCTCGAGCAATTCGAGACGCCTCAGCGATGAGCGATCGGCATTATCCAGTTGCTGCGCCGAGCCGTGGTCTGGCACCAGAGAGGGTGAGACCACATCGTACGTAGCCGGTGAAACCAGATCCACCATCTGAACGCAGACCGCAATGTACTTCCCTGTCGATGGAAGTCCTGGACCCGTGTAACTGCCACCATCCCGATTAAAGGCGTACGGTCCCGTGTAATACGTGCCTGACTCGAACTTAGCATCTCCCGGCAGGTTCTTCCAAGAAACGGTCGGGCCAGCGGTGCCCGCTTCCATTCCGAGGTAAGTACTGACTACCGTGTCTGCCATCGCCTGCGACGCGATCAGCATGACGATCGCTACCGCGGCGATGGTTAAACCTCTTCTTACCATTTGAAACCTCCTTAAATTCGTTACGTTTCATCCACCCGCCCATCGTGGGCGGAACTTACGCGACGCACTTCTATTACCTAGCCACTCCCACACACCTCCTTCTGCCCGTGAACCTAGGCCGGGTTCCGGGTCATCCCTGCGTACGTCACGACCCTCGCAGGTGGCGGAGCACCGAAGAACCGAGCAGCCATGCACCCACGCACAATCGCGAACCGACACAGTGCGGGCGGGACTGCTGCCGCGTCTCGGCGTCCATCAAATATGAGTCTCCTGCCTGACTGCAAGCACCCACGCAGGAGCACAACAACCCATCTTACGTGCGCCTAAAAGAGGCGCACAGACACAGCATCCGTACACTGGTCCAATAAGTATACAGTAAAACACTCGGGATTCTGCGCCGATGACGGGGATTCCTACAAATAGGGATCAATGAACCATTTGATACTCGTCTCAAATGCGAAAACGCGTACTTGGCTGTTGCATTCCGGCCGGCTTGCGGTATTATATCGCATCAGGAATCGTTCATATAAAGAATGCTGTGGCTGTACGATCTGTGACCAAATTAGTCTGATTTATGTCATGCATTTGTGGGTGCAGGCACTTTGATGGGTCGTCTCTCTCGCCGTGAGGTTCCAAGTTAGTAACAGCGGAACTGGCGTCCAGCGAGATTTGGGAGCGTAGCGTCGGGCCGGGAGGGATTCTGGCGTTTCACCATGGGTGTTCGCTTGGTGAAGCAACCGACTGCACATATGACCGTTGTCAACATTGTGCCCTGTCCCTGTCAGGTCGGATCTTTACTGAGTTGCCGGCGCGAGCGCGCAGGCGACGGGGGCGGAGCCTTGACCCATTCTTTTAGAGCACTGTAATAATCAAGTGATTTCGGATCGCTACAACGCTCGTTCTCGCGTGCCATCGCGACTTGGGATTTTCTGCGCCGCGGTCCTAAGCCTCTGCTTGGCAGGCGCTTGTGCCGGATTCGCTCAAACCGCAAAGAGTCCAGCACAAGCGGCCTGCGATCTCGGGCCAACGCATCTTACCAAAACCTATCCAGATTGCCCATTATCCGGACCTTTTCAAAGGTTGCAGTCTTCGCAGCCCAATCGTAGGTTAAACCTGCGAATTTGGGTTAACTGCGAGGACTGGTATATGTGGCAATCAACAATTCGGCGTGCGCAACGTGTTTGCAGGACGGCAACCGCAGGGCTCTGTGAACTTTTGGAGGATCGTGTCCTCCTGGCGGCCTCGCTTCACGGCGGCGTTCTGCGGGTCTGGGGAACCGACGCTGCTGACGTCATCCGCATTAGCGATGATGCCCGCATGCCGGGTCGATTGACCGCCCAGATTAACGTGCAGCAGTTTACGTTTGACCGGAAGCTCGTGCGTCAGATTCGCGTTGACGGAAGAGCTGGCAACGACCGGATCTATGCAGGGTTCACCGCAGGCAATGTCGTCGGCCGGGCGCTGCTCATGACCAACCGGGGGGGGCGAGACTACCTCAGTATTGCGGGCAACGGGGCATCGATGAGCGGCATCTTCACGGCCATCAACAAGCGGGGTTCAGTGTTTTCCCAGAAAACCGCCAGCTGGACAGCGATCGATGGGTACGATCCCGTGGTCTGGTCGGCCAAGCGGGCTGCGAAGGGGATTGTGACCTCATCGGCCCAAGTACTTACATCCGCTGCGGATACGACTGATTCCAGCCTGAAGGTGGGTTCACTAACAGTGGCGACTGCGCAGTCGCCATTCCGTGGAAGCCCAGCCGGGGTCGGGCAGATGATCCAAGTTGAGGACTACGACAATGGGGGCGAGGGCGTTGCGTATCACGACACCTCCAGCGCCAACTTCGGCAAGGCTTACCGTCCGAAGGACGCGGTCGATATCGCGGCCGTGAGCGACACAGGCGGTGGCTACTATGTTGGCTGGACCAGGCCTGGCGAGTGGCTTGAGTACACGATTGACGTCCCAACGAATGATCTCTACTCGCTCTCGCTGCGCGTTGCCTGCAAGGGCTCTGGCGCCAAGGCGCACGTCGAGGTCGATGGCGTCACGGCGGGCGGCTCGATAGCGATACCCAACACACTTGGTTGGCAGACCTGGAAAACGGTCGTTGTGCCCGACCTTCCGTTGACGGCCGGGACACACGTGCTCCGCCTGAGCATGGATGCAAAGGTAATCGGTGGGTACGTTGGCAACTTTAACTGGTTCAGCTTGGCCAGCCCGAACCCGATGCCGCCCGCGGCGCCGAGCAACCTGACGGGCAGTGTGGTTTCATTCCAGCAGATCAACCTGGCGTGGACGGACAACGCCAACAACGAGACCGGTTACAGCATCGATCGGAAGCAAGGGGCGGACGGGGCTTGGGCGCCGATCGCAGCACTGGCCGCGGACAGCACGGGCTACAGCGACCAGGGGCTTCTGGCGGACACCGAGTACTCCTACCGCGTGGAGGCGCAGAACGGGGCGGGTGGCTCTGCGTACGCGACTTCAGCGACGGTGCAGACACCTGGGGTGGTCGTCCCGACGCCGCCGTCGGCGCCGAGCGGGCTGGTGGCCAGCGCGATTTCGTCGCAGCAGATTAACCTGAGCTGGACGGACAACGCCGACAACGAAAGCGGCTTCTTCGTGGAGAGGAAGCAGGGATCAGGCGGCACGTGGCAGCAGATCGTGCAACTGGCCGCGAACACCCCCGTCTTCAGCAACAGCGGTCTTCTTGTGGATACCGAATACTACTACCGCGTGCAGGCGGAGAACACGGTTGGCCGGTCCGGTTACAGCAGCGAGGCCAGCGCGCGGACCAACTCGGTGCTTGT
>JAPLNB010000189.1 GCA_026693085.1 Planctomycetota bacterium
TTAAGCCTCGCGGGCCGATGATACTGCTTCAGCGGGAAAGTAGGTCAGTGCCGGCATTTTGAAAAAGCCCCCGATTCAGCTTTGGCTGGGTCGGGGGTTGTTTCTTGTGCCGAAGCTGGGGTGCTCCTCGTAGAGGAGACAAGTTATTGTCAAATGCTGTGGATGGCATTGATCAAGCGGCGGCGACCTTGATGCCATCCACGAATCGAACTCCTTGAATTACTTCTACTAGAAAGTTGCTGCCGTTCAATTTCCTCCAGTGCTTCTCGGCGCACTGCGCCAGCTTGAAGACCATCGTCAGACAAGCCCTCCTCGACCCGCTGCCTTTGGTCCGAACCGTCCGCAATCTCACCGTTGCAAACGTGCTCTCGATCGGATTGCTTGTCCGGATGTGCTGCCAGTGTTCGGCCGGGAAATCGTAGAATGCCAACAGTTGCTCCCGATCCTTCTTCAGGCATTCCGCCGCCTGCGGGTACTTGGCCCGGTACGCGGCGATGAACAGATCGAACGCGCGATTGGCCTCGGCTTTCGTCGCCGCCATCCAGATCTGATGCAGCTTGTCCTTCGCCGCCGGCTGCTGGCCTTTGGGCAGTTTGTTCAGCACATTGGCCGTCTTATGCACCCAGCACCGCTGCTCCTTGGTCTTGGAATATACCTGCGGCAACGCCTTCCAGAATCCCAGGGCGCCATCGCCCACCGCCAGTTCCGGCCCTTCTTCCAGGCCTCTTGCCTTCACGCTCAACAGCAGATCTTTCCATGATTGCTCGCTCTCGCGGTAGCCATACTGGCACACCTAGCGCACTGGCCAGTCGCTTGATGGACGTGTCACAGGTCACCCCCAGGTCCAGGTGCTTCATCACCGCCGCACTTTTGCTCCGCCGTTCACAATTCGCTTCGTGGACGGCATCAAGGTGATCGCCGCTTGATCAGACCGTCCGCAGTACTTGACAATGGCTCGTTGCGTATCGCATTTTTTTCACCGGAATTCCCTTGCATTGCATCCTCTCGCGCAGTACTAATAAGATAGTTTGTGACCTTGGTCAGGTTTGGGGAGTGGGATTTGCGGACTCTGTGTACATGTTCTGGGTTTATTGAGCAATAGTTGCGTGTGGGCGTGTGCGGGTTGTTTCTGTGCGTATGGTGTCGCGCGGTTCTCAAAGGTGCAAGACGAACTGGCTTTGAGCATTTCGATAAGTCTGTGCAACGGCGAATGTGGACGGATGCATCTCGGAATGGAAGTGGTGGCGTGCTCTTGAGTTGGGTGGTTTCGCTTGGGTGTCCGTCTGCCGGGTTTTCGGGTGAGGCACGGCTATGACGTGCAGCGATACGCTTACTTTGACGGAAGATCAGGGACGGCCACCTGATACGCGCCGCGCCCGAGCGACCGCGACCCGATGGCGTCGTCTTGCCTGCCTGGCAGTTCGCATAGTCCTTGCGGCGATATTACTCGCCGCGGCGGCCTTGAAGGGGATCGGTCTGCGCATGGGGCGGACCGACATCGGCTTTGGAGGCATCGCCTCAGGGCCTTTGATAGTCGTACTGATTCAATTCGAGATCGCATTGTGCATTTGGTTGCTCAGCGGCCTGTACGCAAGAGGAGCTTGGCGGGTGTCGCTGAGCTGTTTTTCGCTCTTTGCCTGTGTTTCGTTGTACAAAGGCCTGATGGGCGAGGCAGACTGTGGCTGTTTTGGGCCGATTAAAGTTAATCCGTGGTTAACCGCAGTAATGGACCTTGCTGCTGTTCTCGGACTCCTTGTCACATGGCCTGCACGCATCGGCCCTGTGCTGCCACATCGTTGGCCCCCAGTGCTCGCGACCGCGTCTTCAGTGATTTTGCTGAGTGCCGCTGGGGCATATGGGGCGACCGTGTCGGTGCCCGACTACTTGGCCGCCAGCGGGATAGGCCTGGGTCATGGCCACTTCGTTCTGCTGGAGCCGGAGACGTGGAAGGGGCAGCATCTGCCCGTTTTAGAGCACATCGATATTGGCAAGCAACTCAGCAAGGGGAAGTGGATTGTTGTGATGCACCAGCACACCTGCCCCGATTGCCCTGAGGCCGTGGCGTATTTCAGACGGTTGGCTGGGCAAACAGTAGGGCAGAAAGACGCGCCCCGTGTTGCGCTGATTGAGATACCACCCTATGAGTCGGCTACACCGGCTGTAGAAGCAGGGGCGCCATATTGGGCAGTTGGTCGTCTGAGCGACGCGCGCGAGTGGTTCGTTACGACTCCGGTAGTCCTTTCCCTGATCGATGGCCGGGTGGTCAAGGTGAGCCAAGGGAAACAGAATCAGCGTGAATCCTATGAGTGAGAACGACTCCAATACGCATACCGTTGCTGCGAGCGCCCATCGGAGATCGATCGTTCTGTCCGTCTTGATGCTCGGCGTGGCCTTGGTGTTCTCTACATGGGTCGTTTCGCGGATCATCTCCGGCGGCAGGCATCTGCCACGGCTTTCCGGGCTCGTCTGTGATCAGCCAACGCACGATTTCGGACTGCTAACGCCTGAACAAACGTCTACAGCCACTCATCGGTTCACGTTAAGGAACACGAGCGCCCACCCCATCCGTATTGTGCGAAAAGCATCGAGTTGCGGCTGCACGACGGCTGATCTGCCGAACAATGCAGTTGTCGCACCTCGAGGTACGCTGAACATGTCACTCAAGGCAGACTGGCGGGACCGCGATGGATACCAAACGGCTCGGGTGATGCTTGTGACAGATGAAGCGACATCCGCACCGCTGGCATTGACGATCACTGGAAGGGTCGAAAGTCCGATTCGCATTTGGCCGCGACATCTGGACTTCGGCGAGTTGGATCCCGGTCCCTCAGAGGAGAAGTTGTTTGAGGTCTCACACGGGCCACATCAGCCGGCATTTCGGATCATCGAAGTCCGTACCGATGGTCCATCCGTAGAGGTACGACGGTCAACGGTTGACCAGACGGTCGGAAGCGAACCCGCCAAGTTCGCTGTCAGAGTGAACGTTCGGCGAACCAAGGGTTCGGACAGGATCCCGATCTGGCTTTATACATCCCTCGATCCGCGACCCATTTCGGTCTTGGTCACAGTGCGATCGAGAGGCGCGATATCTGCAGCACCTGAGTCCATTTTCTTTGATTTCACCAAGAAACCTGCGATCGATACAGCCCGGGTGCATGTGCGCATTGGCGGAGCCGTCGTGACCAAGAAATTGGATGCCACGATCGTGGCCAATACCGACGTAGGATTGCCGTTGCACATACAGCGGATTATCACTACGACCGAAGGCGGCGCTGCTTCGGCAGATGTGATTGTCCGTTGCGCGGCACCAGTTCAGGGTGTGAAGACAGCGGTGCTTCGGATCAAGAGTGGTGAGGATCACGTGGATGTTCCTATTGCCCTGATTGGAGGCAGATAGCAACAAGTATTTGGAGCCTGAAGGTCGGGCTTCTGGTTATCTCTACTCGTTCGAAAAGGAGACGAATCATGCGTACGAAGATCGGTCTGATGGTTGCATTAGCCGCAGTCGCTCTGACCACGTTTCTCGTGCGTGAGGGTGCCGGTGCCTTGAAGGATCTGAAACAAAGCTACGACTGCGTGAGCGCGACGAACGAGTGTTCCAAATACACTCCAACGCAACCCACATGCACTGGGCTGTGGACGAACTTGAACCATGACTGCAAAGACGCCAACAGCCCCCCCCCTTCATGCTACAAGTGCGGTGGCGGGAACATTGCTGTGACGCAGATCTGTGTGGCGAAGCTGAGCACTTCGTATGTGCGCTGCGTCTTTTTGGATGGGACGACTCCCTGCGGAAGTTTGATACTTGGAATATGCATTCCGAATGATCCCGTTACGCCCACAGAATGCCTGTGTGACACCTCACAGAGTCCGCCGCCTGACGAAGATAGTGAAGAATGCAACTTCTTCCAATGTGAAGGTACGGCCATCCCGTGAGAGCAATGGTTTCCTGAGGCCATTGCTTTGCAGCTTGGCTGCTTGCAGTAGGATCGCCGGATTGGCAGGGGATGCGGTTGCCATGTCGCCGAAGCGCCTCGGATGGCGTCCGTCGCCTTGCCGGACGGACGGTGCTGCCGGGCGATGCTGCGAGGAACCGAGGACCGCTCGGGAGTCTGGCGCTCCGCCATGCGTGTGGATTTCATGCGCACGTGTGAGTTGCCCGAAAGTGAGGTCGTCCATGAGAAGCGTCGTTGCACATTGGTGGTGGCTTGCGGCTGTCGTTGCTGCCGTGTCGCCTCAAGCATTGGCAGCGCAGGTCGGGCCGGACGCCTTCGATTTCGGGGCGTTTGGTGCCCTGGCGGATGCGGATAAGCTCAACTTCGTACTGGCCGTCCTCGATGCGCGCGACCGGTCTCTTGAAAATGTGGCCTATAAGGTCCGAGAAACATACGTCAACATACGCAAAGACAACGGGGCGCGGCGATTCGTCACGCGACACGTTTATGAGTTTCGACGAATCGGCGACAAATGCTGGATGCATCGGATCGACTACAAGTTCCGTGATCCGACCGGCGCGGTGCGAGCCGAGTCGATCATGAACTGGGACGGGAAAGTGGCAAAAGGGATCGGCATTCCGCCCTACCTGGGCACTCCCTACCACCAGTGCCGCATCGACCCTGAAGAGAGCGAGAATTTTGCGTATCACAGATTGGGCGAGCTGCTTGGCTTCCGTATCGATGCGGATTTCAAACGGCGGCCTGTCACCGTGTGGTTTCGCGATTCCATCGATCGTGGTGCGAAGATCGAGATAACCGAAGCCGACGTCCGGGGCGTGCGCACCCTGAGCGTGCAGATGGGATGGGGCGAGTGGCAGCGACGCCTTTGGCTTGATCCAAACCGCAGTTTCATGACCGTACGTGCAGAACACGTCTACGGAGGGGCAAAAGAGTTCATGAAGGGGACACTGGAGGTTGTGACGTCAGAACAGGTGGATGGTCTATGGGTTCCGAAAAAGGTTATCCGTCAGACTGGGACATATGCAAGTCAGGAATGGGGGGAGACGACCATCGACGTCGAGCAGTTCAGTGTTGGCAAGGTCACGGACTCAGACGTAGACGTTGTATTCCCGGTTGGCTCGCACATCGTGGATACAGTTCAGAACATCTCATATGTGGTGCTGTTGGACGGGAAGTACAAACTCCTCCCGTTGGCAAATCCAGAGGCGCACATCCTGCATGAACCACCCCAAGCCAATATCACGCATCGCGTCGATTCGAGCGCGGCAAAGCTGTACACAACGCGGCCTCTTTCGCTTGAACCCCCCGTTGGCACGCCACCTCAGCAGTGGTCATACCGCAGAGTAATTCCAGCATTGGCGAGTGTTCTGGTCGCGGCTGCTGCGATCTGCATCTGGATGCGTCGTCGCACTGCTGCCAAGCCGTAGGACTATGCATTCACGATTGAGGCACCGTGATGAATGGCAAAATCGGGAGCATTCGCTGGGCAAGAATCTGGGGAAACGGGAACCGCACAATTCTTGGCCTGCTGGCGATTCACGCGATTCTACTGACATGGCAGGCGTATGGAGATAGTGCAACATGGGACGAAATAGGCCATGTTGCCGCTGGCCTGGAACACTGGCGCTCGGGGCGATTTCGGTTGTATCCCGTGAACCCTCCGCTGGTGCGCCTGGTGGCGACCGCGCCGGTGGCGTTCTGGCTTCCGGCCATCAAACCAGATCTAGATGCGATGTATGGTCAGCCAGGTGCACGCTCGGAGTTTGCAGTGGGAGCGGAAGTGGCTCGCGGGGCGGGGAGTAGTTACTTCGTTCTGCTAGCGCTGGCGCGTTGCATGTGCATCCCATTTAGCCTTCTGGGCGCATGGATTTGCTATCATTGGGCTCAAGAACTGTGGGGACAATGGGCGGCACGCACAGCCTTGATCTTGTGGGTCTTTTCTCCCAGTGTTCTGGCTTACGGCCACCTGATGAGCCCGGACATGGGCGCCGCAGGCCTTGGCGTCGCGGCCGCTTACCTGTGGCGACGGTGGCTGCTCCATCCGACTCTGCATCGAGCCGCATTGGCGGGCATGGGACTGGGGCTGGCTGAGCTTAGCAAGACGACGTGGCTGATTCTGCTCGTGCTCTGGCCCGCATTATGGATCGGCTGGCGGCTGCTCAGTCCTATGCGTCCTATTGCACGGCAGTGGCTTCGGGAGGGAGCGCAGGTTGTCGCAGTGATGTTGCTGGCGCTGTGGGTTCTTAACCTGGGTTACGTCTTTGAAGGTTCCTGCAAGCCGCTCGCAGAATACCGGTTTGTCTCTCGTGCCCTCGGCGGTCCCAGGTCAGCGGAGACCGCCCGGGCAGGTTGGGGCAACCGCTTCACTGGCTCCTGGTACGACAGACTACCCATCCCACTTCCGGAGAACTACCTCCTGGGGATCGACCTGCAGAAGCGTGACTTCGAGTGCAAGATGATGTCGTACCTTCGAGGCGAATGGCGCCTAGGCGGGTGGTGGTACTACTATCTTTACGCCATGCTGGTCAAAGAGCCTTTGGGGACGTGGCTATTGCTGCTGCTGGCGATTGGCGGAGTTATTGCTTGCTCAAGGTGTTACGCGGCGCCCCTCCGAGAGGAACTGCTCCTTGTGGTGCCACTCGCGGTTGTCCTGACGCTAGTGAGTTCGCAAACCGGCCTTAACCACCATCTCCGCTACGTCTTGCCGGGTTTCCCATTCATCTTTATCTTGATCAGTAGAGTGGGATGTGCGGTGAACGTGGGGCATCGCGCTGTTGTGATCGTCGGCTGTCTGCTCCTGGGCTACTCGTGTCTGAGCAGCCTTAGTGTCGTGCCCCATAGCCTCTCCTATTTCAACGAACTTGTGGGCGGCCCCAGGAACGGGCACTTTCAGTTGGGCAACAGCAACGCTGACTGGGGTCAGGATCTGCTGTATCTGAAGAGCTGGTATGATCAACATCCTGAAGCGCGCCCGTTTCATGTTTCCTATGATCTGCCCTTGATCGATCCCGAGCTTGCCGGCATCGAGTACGAGAACCCCCCAATTGGCCCAAAGGCGGCTGATACCACCATGGCCACTCCCGAACAGTTCGGTCCCCGCCCGGGATGGTACGCCATCAGCGTCAACCATCTTCACCGCCTCGATCACAAGTTTGACTACTTCCTGGAATTCCAGCCAATGGCAAGGGTCGGCTATTCTATGGGTATCTACCACATCAGTCTGGATGACGCGAACCGCGTTCGGCGGAAGCTGAACCTGCCGGAGCTTGCAGGCGACCCGCCAGGTCTGCATGCCGGGCTCGGGAGTAGATCATGATCGAGACCCGAGCTACGCCTGAGCCTGTGAGCCGGCCACCTTTGTTGACCGTCATCATTCCGGTCTACAACGAGGTTAGGACGCTCGGCGAACTCATTCATCGCGTTAGGGCGGTGGCGATCGACACGCAAATCATCGTCGTTGATGACGGCTCGACGGACGGTTCCTGGGAACTGCTTGGCCAGTGGCCATTGGATGACCGTTTTCTGGTCCTTACCCACAAGACCAACCGTGGCAAAGGTCGTGCCATTCGCACCGGCCTGGAGCACGGCCGCGGCCAGTTCACCATCATTCAAGACGCAGATTTGGAATACGATCCTCAGGACTACCTGCATCTGATCCGCGTGTTGCAATCAGGGGCGGCGGATGTTGCGTTTGGGTCACGCTACCTGAATGGGACAAAAACTCAAGTGGGCTATTGGTTCCGACTCGGCGTTAGCGTGCTCAATAGAGTCGTGAAGATACTTTACAATGTTGCACTCACTGATGAGGCGACGTGCTACAAGGCAACGACCACCGCAATTCTCCGCCGAATGAATCTTCAATGCGATCGCTTCGACTTCTGTCCTGAGTTGGTTGCAAAGGCTTGCCGAATGGGTCTGCGAATACAGGAGGTGGCGATCTCATATGACCCACGCAATGCAGAGGCCGGTAAGAAAATCAGATTGAGGGACGGCTGGGCCGCTGCTTGTACCCTCTGGCGATGGCGAAAATGGAGCGAGCAGGCGACTACCATAGCGTCTTCGCTGCTACCGGCGCGAGGATCCAGGCAGCTGGACTCGAAAGGCGAAAAATGTGCGTCGGGACCATGCGCGATCGCGGCCCGGGTTGAGTCATGAGGATGGGCACACACAGAGCCAAACAGGCGCATAGGAGAGGGAAGGGAATCTGCGGAGCAACGCGATGAGAAAGTCCGTGATGCGCATTCTCGCGGTGTTTATCACCTCCTGGGCGGTCGTTGTGCTGGCCGTAGCCTATGGCCAGAAGTACATGCCCTATTTACCGGAGCATCCTTCCTCACAGAAGACCGGAATCATCGGTGGGATGGTGGCTTGGGATGGCGAGTGGTTCGTTCGCATTGCCACAGAGAGTTATGATTACAGTCCAACACGGATGTCCAGTATCGTTTTTTTCCCGGCACACCCGCTGCTCGCGCGAGGTTTCATGCGCCTAACCGGCCTGCCGGCCGACGTGTCGCTCGTTGTCGTTTCCAACAGCTTCCTGCTGGCGGCTTTTATTTTGCTTGAACGATATGTGCGAAATCGCCGCCTGACACCTGACCGCGGGGACGTCGCCACGTACACGCTATGGGCGATGGCGTTGTTTCCTTCCACATTTTACTTCCGAATGGGCTATACAGAGTCGCTGCTGGTGTTCCTGATGATCCTCGCCATGTATGGCATGCGTCGGAACTGGCCGCTTGTCGTGATGGCACTCATCATCGGCGCGGCGACGGCCACTCGGGCCGTCGGCGTGGCCCTGCTGGCGCCTTTTGCGTTGCACCTGTGGAACAGGAGTGGGTCCGACGGCTCAAATCCGGACAACGCGTCCAGCGTCGTTGAGGGCGACTCGGATGTGCGGCAGCAGTCACCAGGCAGTCCGAGGCCGGATTGGCGCAAGCGCGCTCATCGCTTCGCGATGCGCGGCTTGCTGTTGATGCCCCTTGCGTGTTGGGGACTCGTCATGTTCATGGGGTATCAGCTATGGGCTTTTGGAGATCCTCTCGTTTTTGCCAAAGGTCAGGTAGCTTGGCATGAACGGTCGGTGCCCGAGACGAGATTGGATCGCGTCGCGGACCTACTCACCTTGGAGCCGATCGTAGCCGTCTATACTCCCGAAAGTCCGTGCTATTGGGGCAAGCGGGCACCGCATAACGATGCGCTATTGAACATGAACTTTGCCAATCCGATCTTCTTTCTCGGGACCCTGATCCTGGTCATCGTCGGAAGAAAGAAACGGTGGCTGGATCAACCCGAACTGGTATTGAGCGTGCTGTTGCTGGCTATCCCGTACATCTTGCAGTCGAACCGCATGGGTATGACGAGTCAAGCTCGCTACGCGTCGGTCGTCTTCCCGGCTTACATCGTGATGGGGCATCTGCTGGCGCATCTGCCCAAGCTGGTGTCAGGGTACCTGCTGTTCTGTAGCGGGTTGTTGATGGGCGCGTACGCGACCCTCTTCAGCTTATGGTATTTCTTCTTCTGATGTGCTATGCTTCAGGGACGCGCAGCGGGTGAATCGAAGGGAGCGGGACTCATGGCGATGACAAAGGCACAAGCCAGGGTAGTCGGGGTCGTGCTGGTCGTGATCATGTTCGGCGGCGCGGTGGGTGTCGTCATCTACCAGATGCGCAAGCCGGACCAGGCCAAGGTGGTGGTGCTCGAACCTGCCGCTGGGGCGGAGAAGACCTCCGCGGCCACGCTTGCCCCGGGGCCGGCCGGCGTGGTGGTCAACGCATCAAGTAGCCCGGTCGCCAGTGCCGAGGTACTTGTCGCCACACCAGACAACTGGATTGATGTATACAACACGGCACGCCGGGATGGCCCCGTCGTCCGCAGCGACAAGGACGGGCGATTTGCATTTCCGCCGATGGCGGCTTGGACGGATTTGGTCGTACGCTCCACGCAAGGTTTCGCCCACGTTCGCTCCGGCGAGATGCCCGCCGATGGCCGTGTTGTCCTTCAGGCGTGGGGGCGAGTCGAAGGCGTGCTGCGGATCGGAAGCAATCCGGCAGCCGATCAGCCGATTGCCCTGCAAACCCGTATGATGCCCCGCGTGGTGGCAAGCACCAATCCGAGCAGTCCGATGCGCCTCATCGGGTCCGCTGCCCGTCTCGGCCTTTCGCAGACCGTCCGCACCGACGAGAATGGGCGATTCGTCTTTCCCCGAGTCATGCCGGGCATGACAAACCTCGCTCGCGACGCCCCCAGGATCCTCCAGAGCGGCGGCCGCATGGCCCAGATGCACACGGTGGCGAGCATCGACGTGTCGCCCGGCCAGACCGTCCAAGTGGAGATCGGTGGAACGGGCAGGCCCGTGGTCGGCCGGGTCGTGCTTGAGAACGCTGACGAGCGGCTTCCGTTTTTCGGGTCGATCAATCTGATGACGGATCAAACGAGGGTTGGCTTGCGCATGCCCCCGAACTGGGCCACGCTGAGCGAGCCGGAGCGGGCCAAATTCTATAGCGATTGGTATCGTTCCATGCGCCCCCCGCTAACGGCTCCCGTCAACATTGCTGCCGACGGCTCGTTCCGCGCCGAAGACATTCCTCCGGGCCAGCACATGCTTCGCGTGTCGAGCCAATCCGTTGACCCCACCATTGGGTCGATTGAAGTGCTTGCGGAAGGCGAGTTGGCCTTCACCATGCCCCCGATCCCGGGTGACAGAAGCGATGAGCCGCTCGACGTTGGCACCGTAAAGGGGCGCCTGCGGCCTCGGGTGAAAATCGGAACACTCGCCCCTGCCCTGGAAGCCACCCGCGCCGACGGCAACGTGGTCAAGCTCTCAGACTACCGGGGCAAGTTCGTTCTGCTGGCCTTTGTATTCGACTATGGGTCGGCCAGGCAGCCGGCCCCGGCGCAACTCATACGGTCGGCGGCCGTTCTGCAGGACCGCGCTGGCAGTCAGGATCGGCTGGCTATGCTTGCGGTCATGCTGCCGCAGCAACCCAACACGCCACCGTATTCCGCCCCAGCCATCACGGGATGGACCGTGGTCGCCGTGAAAGACTGGCGGCAGCGACTGGATGCGAACTACACCAATGCTCCGGGAACGTTTCTGATCGATCCGGACGGCAAGGTGCTGGCCAAGGTCTCGCCGTTCGGGAATGCCAGCTATGCGGTCCTGGACCGGACGTTGGAGTTGATGAACTGGCATGCGCCGGGAGTGGCCGTGGTCATGGAGAAACTCCCCGCCGATCGCGCCAGCCCCGCATTTGCCTTCAAGACCATCCCCACGATCTCCAAAAACGATGCCGGCCAGAACGCCGTTTTCAGCATCGTGGACGGGCGCAAGGCGGACTTCGGCGGCGACGTGGGAATCCTCAACGACGGCCTGGGCCCCCGTCACGACCAGGATGAATCGCTGATGTGTGCCTTCCAGCCCGGCAGTGTCGAGGGACGCATCAAGGCGGACCTGGGCAAGATCCTCGCCGTCGAGCAGATCAACAGCTACGCCTGGTTCAAGGATGGCCACCGTTGGGCCCAGGTGTATCGCGTCTACGGAACCGATGGTTCCAGACCAGGCTTCAATCCCGAGCCGAAGATCGGCACCGACCCTGCTAGCTGCGGCTGGTCGTTGATCGCCGCGGTGGACACGCGAGAAACTCGTGGCGGCACGAGCTTGCGGGACGATGATCGTGGCCAGGCCGGCGTGAGCATTCGCTCAGAAGCCGGCCCGATCGGGAAGTACCGCTATCTGCTGTTCGTGACGTTCGCCACCGAGACACACAATGCCTGGGGCCAGACCTTTTGGAGCGAGATTGACGTGGTCGGACGCTGACCCGTGCTGGCCAGCGCGAGGCACTAGGGAGGTAGACATGACACAACTTGGACAGCGACCCGCGCGCAGCGGTTTCTCCCTGGTTGAACTGCTCACGGTCATCGGCATCATTGCCATCCTGATCGGACTGCTGATGCCCGCTCTGAGCAGGGTCCGGGAGAACGCCAAACAGGTGCAGTGCCAGGTAAACCTCCGCACCATATATAGCGCTGCTCAAATCCACATCAACGACCACCACGGCTACCTGCCCGCTGCCGGCTGGCATTGGGACCCGCCCGGCGGGATCGTCAATCCCCGCGGACTGAGGGACGATCACGCCACGCGCTACATCTATTATGACGACGCGGGCATCAAGCGGCCGGTCCCCATTACCGTAGCACTGGCTATCAGTCTCGGCATCAAGGTGCGACTGGACAGTCGTGAGAGCTTGGAAGAGGACATGGAACGGCAGGATATCCGCAAGCACTTCAAGTGCCCGAGCCAAGAGCTGGACCTGCGAGGCTTTACCCAGAAGAGCTCCGAGCCGTGGGAGGCGCCGCGCGACTGGTCCAGCTACGTCTTCAACGAGGCCATCCTCGGCTTGCGCGAGAAATCCACCACCACCGACCCCACGTTGGGAAAGGCGATTCGCGTGAAGCGGCCGACCAGCGTCCTGTTTGCCATGGATGGCCGACCCCGCGATCAGGAAAACGACAACTGGCTCATGGTGCCCGAAAAGGGACCCGAGGATACGCTGTGGACCTTCCACCTGAGGATTGACGAGCCCACTTCCGGGTACGGCAAGCAGCTCTTTGACTGCCTCCGCCACCGGTATCGTGCTGACGTTGTGTTCATGGACGGGCACGTAGAGAGCATCCCGATGACCCGCGAGGGCCTGGATTCGGTCGGGATATCGAAGGGCATTCGCGACTAATCGGATGGGAAGGGTGAGCACGGTATGGCAATCAAAAACGTCAAACGTTGGCAGTGGGTTCTGGTGAGTCTGATCGTCGGGCTTGCCCTGGGCTACATTCAGCACCTGCCCAGCGAGAATTGGCAGAAGGCCCTCGGCGACACCATCACCCAGCGGCAGTTCGAAGAAGGGCTAACGCGGGAACAGAGCGGCCTGCGCTGGTTCCGCAACATCGTGGTCTACCCCGAGCGCGTAGAAAGCCTTGGCAAGAGCGTGCCCATCTATATCGTGGTCGGCGACTACTTCAATGGCAGGCAGGAAATGCAGAACGGCCAGCGGGTGGCCATTTGGCGGCTGCGGTGCTACATCGCCGAAGCACCCTACCAGCCGATCAAATCGGCCGCCGGCTTCCAGGCCGGGAACACGGTGCTGAGTTATCTCAGGAGCCTTAAGGGCGTCAGCTACACCTACGCCTGGTGGCGCGACCCCCGGTGGGGCATCGGCATCTGGACCGCAGGCAGCCTGCTGGTGATCGGTGTGATCTGGCCGACGGCGATCAACCTGCTCGTTTTCGGCAGCCTCTTTCGTCCCCCCGAAGAGAAGGGAATCGATCTGAGCAAGGTATCTTCGCAACCTCAACAACTTGCAACGCAAGCCAGCGATGCGGATGTGGCGGCCGTCGAGAAAATGGGAGCGGAACTGGAGGCCAGACTGGCGGCCGAGGCAGGCCCGCCGGCGCCGGCACCGCCAGCACCCACTGGACCGGCGACCGTGCAGCCGTTGACGGCCACTCCCTTGGAAGCGACTGCGGCAGCGCAGGACCGGGAAGCCAAGGCGTTCGGGCAGGATCAAGACGATTTCTACCCCACGGAGCGGCACCATCAGCCTCCCAAGGCGGAATGAAGTTCATGCCCATGGCATCCGGGTTTTGTTGAACGCCAGACCCCGGTTTCGTGCCGATCCGAGCGGCGCTGTCTTGCAAGGGATGCACATGAGTCAGGCAAGCGGCGCGTGTCCATTCGAACCCCTTCTCTTTTTCACCTTGGGTCAGAGCGGATTATCGATGGGCGGGGAATGCAGATGTCGTTGTACGGAATGTGGGGGCCGACCGGAGGACGTCTTATGGGAATGACCCGTCATCTTCTGATGCCTCGTCCCACGCCGCGTCTGCTTTCGACGGTGGTGCCGGTCTACAATGAGCAAGAGATTCTTCCCGACCTTCGCCATCGCCTCACCGCCTGCCTCGATCTCCTTCCTTGCGACACCGAGGTCATCCTCGTCAACGATGGCAGTTCTGATCGCACGCTCGATCTCCTGGTGAACTGGGCGGAGCAAGACCCCCGCATCAAAGTACTCGGCCTCGCCCGTAATTTCGGCCATCAGTCCGCCGTCACCGCCGGACTGGACATCGCTGCCGGCGATGCCGTCATCATCATGGACGGCGACCTCCAGGACCCCCCGGAGGTCATTCCCCGCATGTTGTGCGAATACTCCAAAGGCTATGACGTCGTTTACGGCCAGCGCTGCTCCCGAACTGGTGAAAGCTGGCCCAAACGCCTCACCGCCTGGGCATTCTACCGCCTCATGCGAGCCTTGGTTCACAAGGACCTGCCCGCCGATTGCGGGGATTTCCGCCTGATCTCCCGCCCCTGTCTCGATGCCCTCCGTTCGATGCGCGAAACCCACCGCTTCCTCCGCGGCATGACCGCCTGGGTCGGATTCCCGCAGATCGCTGTCCCCTACGATCGCCCCGTGCGCACCAAAGGGCACACCAAATACTCCTGGCGCGAAATGATCCGCTTCGCCTGGACCGCCGCCATCTCCTTCTCCCCCATTCCCCTGCGCATGAGTCTCATCGCCGGTGCCGTATTGGCATTCATCGGCCTGGCCGACGGCGTCTATGCCGTCGCCCGCGTTCTGCTCGGCCACTACAACGTCCCTGGCTGGACCTCCGTCATGGCCGCCATGTGCCTCATCGGCGGCGGCATCCTGCTCAGCATCGGCATCCTCGGGGAGTACGTCGGTCGAATCTTCGAGGAAATCAAAGGCCGACCCCTCTACATCGTCAGTTACCGCATCAATACGGATTCCACATATTCGACATACGCCTCTGTGGAGAAGTGAACTGACCGAAGGTGGCCAGTGATTCACACTGGCTCTTGCATGACAACGACGATTCCTCAGCGCAGGTTTGTGAGCAAGGCCGACAGACGGTGGTCGAAAGTATCGAGCGGTCGGACTACTCGGCCTGGACCAAGCACGACTACCGCGTCACCCTGAAGAAACTCTGCCGGTGGCCGCGAACCAAGAACAAAGTTTGTCCAAGCTCCAAACCTCAGTATCCTATGCAAAATGGCGGACAACGTTCGTCGGCCAAGGTTCATATGGGGAATCTCGGACAAGACGCATCGCGTTGCACAATAGAAGGAGACCCACCATGCCTGTCTCTCGCTGGGCCAAGGCTGTCCTGGTGCTGTTCGCGGCCGGTTGCTTGTTCGCGCCGTCAACGAGGGCAGCCCAGCCGGTTGCCGACGAACTGGCTCAACGAGATCGGTGGGTCAAAGAGCACTTCTCGCCCCAGGCTACCGGGGTCATCGCCGGCGCTGCTCCAAGCGCGGCGGACGCGAGAATGATGGTCTGGACCAACTATGGCGAAGTGTTTCGCAATAAGCTCCCCGATAAGCCGCTGCAGATTGCCGATCAGAAATTCGAGCATGGGGTTTACTGCCATGCCCCCAGCCGACTGCAGGTCCATCTGCCGTCGCCGGGCAAGTCGTTCTCAGCGGTCGTCGGCATCCTCACGAACCCGAATTCTCAGGGCGGCAGCGTTGTTTTTACGGTGACGACCGCCGACAAGCAGGCCTACGCGTCGCCGGTCATGCATCGAGGCGAACGGGGTGTTTCTGCGGAAGTTGACCTCGTCGGAGCGCGCGATTTCTACATCAGCGTCAGCAGCAGCGGGGATGGCATCAGCAGCGACCAGGCCGTCTGGGGCAACGCCACGGTGAAGCTGGCCGATGGCGGGGAACTGCGATTGGGCGATCTCCGTCTTGAAGACCCGCTGACCCGCCAGCGACGCGCCGGCGGGGCGCCGTTCTCGTTTTTCTACGACGGCCGATCGTCTGACGAATTCCTCTCATCGTGGAAGTTCGAGGAAACTCGCGATGCTTCGGCTGCGGGGAAGGTGACGCGCGTGCGGACCTCTACAGACCCGAAGACCGGCCTGGCCGTCCGATGCACAGTCGTGGAGTACACCGATTTCCCGACGGTGGAATGGACCCTGTCGTTCAAGAACACAGGCGAGCGGGATACGCCGATCTTGGCGGGAATCCTGCCGCTGGATGCGCGGTTGGAGCGCAGCGAGGCGGGCGAATTCCTGTTGCATCATTTCACGGGCAGCCCATGCACGCCGAATGATTACGAGCCGTTTGAGACGGCGCTTGGCCCCAAAGCAGGCAAGCGGATTGCGACCGCCGGCGGCCGGCCCACCAACACCGACATGCCCTATTTCAATATCGAGACCGGTGGCGGCGGGGTGATCGCGGTCATCAGTTGGGCGGGCCAGTGGGCGACCCAGTTCACGCGAGACGAAGGTCGCGGGTTGCGAATCACCGGGGGACAGGAATCCACATCGTTCCGGCTGCACGCCGGGGAAGAAGTCCGCGGCCCCATCGCGGTGCTGCAATTCTATCGCGGGGACTGGTTTGGGGCGCAGAATGTGTGGCGGTCGTGGATGATGCGGCACAACGTTCCGCGCCGCAATGGCCAGACACTGAAGCCTTTCCTGTTCGTCTGCAACGGCAACTACTATGACGGTCTGATGACCAACGCCGCAACCGAATTGCAGTTCCTCAGCCGTTATTTTGAGGAGGAAATTCGGCCCGATTACTGGAACCAGGACGCGGGATGGTATCCGTGCGACGGCGCCGGCTGGCCGAAGGTCGGCACGTGGGAAGTGGACAAGAAGCGCTGGCCAAAGGGCCTTCGCCAGGTCAGCGATTGGCTGAAGGAGCGGGGCACGAAGACGATCACGTGGTTTGAGCCGGAACGAGTCGCCGCGGGAACCTGGCTGGCGGACAACCATCCCGAGTGGATCTTCGGCGGCCGAGGCGGCGGGTTGGTGAACATCGGCATCCCCGAATGCCGCAAATGGATCACCGATCGGGTCGATCAGGTGATTACCCAGGAAGGGATCGACTTTTATCGCCAGGATTTCAATATTGATCCCCTCTATTACTGGCGCGGCAACGATGCCGACGATCGCCAGGGAATCACGGAAATCCGCCATGTCGAAGGGTATTTTGCATACTGGGACGAACTGATTCGGCGGCATCCGGCGTTGTGGATTGACACCTGCGCGTCGGGCGGACGGCGGAACGATCTGGAGACGCTGCGGCGGGCGGTGCCCATCCTACGCAGCGATTGGACCCCCGATCCGTCGAACGGCGCCGACCCGATGGACCAGCAAAACCACATGTACGGCATCGCATTCTGGATGCCATACAACGGCACGGGGTACATGAGCATCGACAAGTACTTGGCCCGCAGCGTCATGACGACCATCCATGGCATCGGCGTCGATACGCGAAAGAAGGACCTGAACTACGAGCTGCTGCGAAAGCTCTATCGCGAATGGCGGCTGATTTCGCCATGCTACCTGGGGGATTATTACCCTTTGACGCCCTACCGAAAGACCGCCGACGCCTGGGCCGCCTGGCAGTTCGATCTGCCCGATGCGGGGCAGGGCCTCGTGCAGGCGTTTCGGCGGAAGAACTGCGCGGAGCCGTCGTTGACCGTGAAACTTCGGGGCCTGGTGGCCGATGCGCGTTACGAACTGAAGGATCTGGACACGAACCAGGCCAAGGAAGTCCGCGGGAGCGAACTCATGGACCCGGGTTTGACGGTGACTGCGCCCGAGCGGCAGACGGCGTTGGTTCTCACTTATCGGCGGATTTCAGACGCCAAGCAATAGTGTGATGTGAATCGGGAAAGAGCATCAGCGACTCGGCACTGCGGGCCTTGAAGATCGAGATCGAGGGCTGTCACAACTCGGTCACCGTGGAATATCGCAAGGCAGGTAAGGGGGGAAAAAGGGTTAATATATATGCCACCCCCGCACTCCCTCCCACCACTGCCAGAGGACGATCAGCTCCGGAAATCCATCGTCCCTGAACCGCACCGCCATGCGCGTTCGCTTGGCGAGTCGGAACAACTCGATCGCTTGCTCGAAAGTCGAGATCAAGGTGCCCTCAGGGTCATTGCTGGGGTGTTCTGTCACCTCAGGCCGCACAACTCCGAGACGCGAACGCCAGGCGTATACAGCAGGCGCAGCAGGATCGAGTTTCTGGGGTTGGGTTCCAGGGCGATCATTCGCTGAACCTGCCCCTCGTCCAGGATTCTCTCGCTGAGTTGGTCCCTCAGCCCCGGTAGTTTCAATGGCCGTGCCGTATCAAAGGCCAGATAGCCGATGCGGTGCCCGAAGGCGAATAAGCTTTTCACGGCCAACAGAATCCGATGTCGTGAAGCGGGCTCAAGGTTCTGGGCATCGTCCCACCGGCGGGCAGCGTCACACTGAAGTCCTACTTCAAACGGCCCGGTCAGGAGTGCCGGTACATCTACGATTCTGGCGACTATTGGGAACACCGGGTGAAGTTCATCCAGAAGATCGCCTTGCCAGAGCGGTTCGTCCAGCGATTGACCGGGGGCGAGGGCATGTTTCCACCTGAAGACTGCGGCGGGGTTCAGGGGTACGAGGATTGCGTAAAGGCGTGCCGGTTGACGGTATCCTTCGAGGTGGCGGACGGACCCCAGGTACCAGACCCGCTCTCACTGGCACGATTGGCTCCACCCCAATAAGGTTCCCAGAATTCTGGGAACCTTATCCCTCGCCCACGGCTTGTCTGCAATCGCGTACAGCGACGGTAGGAAAAGCGAGAATTCTTTTTTTGGATTCTTTTTGGGCGCGCAGCGCCGGGAAGGTTGCCGCTGTGCGTTGGGCAAGGGGGAGGCGGTGAAGGTGGGCAGGGTGTAGGGGATGGGCGGGGGGATTTCGAATGGAGAGCGGTGAATTAGAAAGGAGGAGGCGATTCTATTTGCCAGGGGGGATGGGGCGTGGTAGGTTTTGTATCTGTAAGCTGTTGGACGCAGGTGGAAGCAAGCGAACGAGCCAGTATTACAATTCAGTTCGAGCCAGACCGGAGGCTACCGTGGGTACCTTGTTAGCGGACGTTGTTGTTCGTGGGCGTGGGCGGTTCGTTTCGGTGCTGCGGGCGGCGTACGCGGGGGTGTGCTTGATGGGGGGGATGGCGTGGGGGGAAGCAGTGACATCAAAATGGGCGAATCCGGTTGACGGCTGGTGGGACAAGGCGAGCAATTGGTCGCCGAACACGAGTTTTCCGAACAATCTGCAGGCGACGAGCGGAGAAACGTACAACGTGATCATCGACGCGGCGGGCGCGCCTTACACGGTAACCGTGGGGTACGGGCAGCTTGTCAGTCCCGCGACGCTGGACAGCTTCAAGCTCAACTCGTCGAGTGCGACGGTGGATCTGTCCTATGCGGCGATGAAGGTGCTGGGGAGCTTGGAAATCCAGGCCGGCACGTTTGCGATTGGCCAGCAGAAGACGGGGATGGATTGGGTGGGGGTGATCTACGGGGGGACGATCTCGGGCACGGGGGGCAAAGTCATCAGCTACAAGAGCACGTTGGATGGGGTGACGCTGGCGAGGGATGTGCAGGTGTCGAGTTGGTTGCAGTCGGGTGGGCGGGACATGGTCATCGTGAACGGGCTGAAGTTGGAGAACGGGTCGTTGACGATCGGGGCGGAGGATCGAAGCGCGCGGGTGGATTTCGATGGCGCGCAGTCGATCAGCGGGACGGGAGCGGTGGTGTTCGGGAATCACGCGACGAACATGATTCGGCCGATGAGTGGGGTGCTGACGATCGGGGCGGGGGTGATGGTTCGGGCGACGGATGGAGAGGGGTGGTTGGACACTACGAATGGGGGGCTGGTCAATCAGGGAACGATATCGGCAAGCGGGACCGGCATGATTCGGACGATGAGCGGGGCTTCGGGGGCAGTGTTGCGGAACGGGGGGCTGATCGAGGCGAAAGACGGGGGCGTCATTTCCCTGGAGGGGCTGTTTGATAACGCGGGGTTGATCCGGGCGAAGGGGGGGACGGTGCTGCTGGGGTCAGGTCAGTTGGGGTCGGTGTCGCCCAAGACGGCGGAGCTGAAGGGGATCGATGGGACGGCAGGGAAAGTGGTGCTTTCCGGGACGTGGGACAATACGGGGAGTGAACTGGTGCTGGACGCAAAGACCGGGAGTTGGGAGATTTCGTCGGGGACGATTGTGGGTGGGAAGGTGAAGACGACGGAGGGAACGCAGTTGCGTGGGGGGACTTTTCAGGGGGCGACGTTGAAGGGGAACTACGTAGGCCTGATTGATCTGCAGGGCGTTGTGACGCTGGACGGTGCGCAGATCGTGGCGGAGGGCGGTGGGGGGTTGAAGTGGCGCGGGGACTCGTCGCTGGCTGGGACGGGGGAGGTGTTGCTGGGCGGGTCGAAAGGCGAGGCGTTTATTGAGCCAAGGACCAGCGGGAGTCTGACGATCGGAGAGCAGATCACCATTCGATCGCAGACGCACGGCGCGATGATTGCGGGGTATGGCGGGACTGTGACGAACCGGGGCACCATTCTATCAGAGGCAGCGGGGCAGATGATCCGGATGGTGAGTGTGACGAACGAGGGGTTAATGCGCGCGTCGAACGGGGGGATTTTGAGCATGAGCGAGACGTTTGTGAACAAGGGCAGCATTGACGTGAACGCGGGGAGTTCGCTGAGCTTGAGCGATGACTGGCGCAACCAGGGGACGATCACGGCGGTGAATGCGAACGTAACGCTGGGCGGTGAGTTCACGATGGCGAAGCTGGGGACATTCAACCGGAGCGGGGGGACGGTGAAGCTGGTGGGGACGCTGGACAACACGGGACAGGTGTTTGCGCTAAACAGCGCGACGGGGAGTTGGGAGCTTGGGGACAAGGCGAAGATCAAGGGCGGGTCGGTTGTGGCGGCGGATGGGGCGCAGTTGGTGGCGACGGGGAGCGCGTCGCTGGATGGGGTGACTTTGGGGGCGGATGTGAGGGTGAAGGGGCTGATGAGCGTGGAGAATGGAACCAAGCTGGCGGGGGGGCGTTACGTGATCGACGGGGGGCAGATGTATGTATACACGCCGGTGATGGAGGGGACGGGGGAGATCGTGTTTGGGGCAGCGGTCGGATACAACACGGTGATTGGCGACATGCCGTCGTTTACCATTGGGGAGGGGATGATTGTGCGGACGGGAAACGGGAGCGGAGCGATCATCGGGAGGAATACGACAATCAACAAGGGGTTGATCTCTGCACCGATGGGAGGGGGGGTAGCGGTCTCGGGTTGGCCGTTCATCAATGAGGGGGTAATCGAAGCTGGTGCCGGGACAGTGCAAATTGGTGGGAACTGGGTCAATAAAGGGAGGATGGTGGTTGGGGACGGGGCGCTGGTGCTGGACGGGCGTTTCACGCGGGCTGGCGTTGGAACGCTGGAGCGTAAAGGCGGACAGGTCTACGTCGCAGGGACGATGGACAATTCCGGCGGAACACTGACTCTGGACGACACGACTGGCTCTTGGACACTCGGCATGCTCGGTGTATACGTGAGCAGGATCAATGGGGGCATTGTCAAAGGAATGGGCGGCGCGAAGTTGTATGTGGCAGGATCAAGCGAGGTCGATGCGGTATTAGACATCGACGTGGAGATCCAACGCAGCACTCTTACCCTGACCAGTGACGGCATCCAGTTTGACCGGCGCATAACACTGGCCAACACGACAGGCGTGGTAACCGACGCCTGGTTGAGTTTTGATCGGCATTTCTTGCTGGGCGGACAGGGGGAAGTGGTATTCGAAGGCCAGGGTAGCGGGAACCACGTTAGGACGAGCGCGCCCTATGCGCTGACGATCGGCAAGGACTTCACGATTCGCACAGGGAGTCAGGGCGGGACAGTGGAACTGGGCTACGGGTCAAATCAGGGGCTGATCTCGGCGACGACCGGTAAAGAGATCAAGATCGGCATCGGCGAATGGCAGGGGACCCCGAAGTGGAGCAACGGGGTGACGGGGATATTGGAGGCCAAGAACGGAGGCACGCTGACGCTGGGCTATGATTGGAGCAACGCGGGCATCATCCGGGTGGACCACGGGACGTTGAACCTGGGCGGGTCATTCACGACGCCGGGGATGGGGAAGATCGAGCGGAATGGGGGGACGGTGAATCTCGCGGGGACCTTGACGAACACCGGAGCGACACTGTTGCTGGATTCGACGAGCGGGTCGTGGTACCTGCGCGGCGGGACGATCGTCGGAGGGACGGTGACGATGAGGGAGGGATCGATGCTGGCGGTGGCAGGGGATGCGCCATCAACGCTGGATCAGGTGATGCTGGGGGCGGATTTGATGATGCAAGATGGGGCAACTGTGCGGGTGAGAGGCGGCCTGACGTTGGACGGGTCGCTGACGGGGATGGGGAACGTCGAGTTTATGGCCGGGACCAATCCGGGGTTCATCAAGCAAACGAGGGACGGGTTGAACATCGGGGCGGGCGTGACGGTGCGGACGGGGACGGGCGGAGGGACGGTTGGGGCTGATGCGTTGCCGCTCGTGAACAATGGGGTGATATCGGCGGAGACGGCGGGGCAGGCGATCACGCTGAGCGGGAGCAGCGTGAGCAACCGGGGAGTGGTACAGGCGAAGGGAGGGGGGACGGTGGTGGTGAACAACAGCAGCGACGTGACCGAGGGCAGACTGACGGGGGGCAATTGGCGAGTGTACGGGGGCAGCACACTGAGATTGATCGGGGGTGACATTGTGCGCAATGAGACTGCACTTTTGCTGGACGGGCCGGGGTCGAACTTCTACAGCCGCGCCACGGGGGCGACGGATGCACTCGCGGGCCTGGCCAGCAATGCGGGATCGTTCACGGTATCGGGAGGGCGGGCGTTCAAGACGGCCGGGCCGTTTGCGAACAGCGGGAAGGTGATAGCGGGTGCTGGGAGCGTTTTGCACGTCAGCGGCGAGTTGTCGAACACGGGGAGCATCGACGTGGGAGGGAATCTGATTGCGGAGGCGGGTGGAAAGCCGGCGACGGACGTGTTGGGGCAGATCGTCGAGCAGATCAAGCTGGGGCGGGGCGGAGTGGCGGGGATCATGAGTTCGCCGGCGATGAGCGACACGCGGGAAATGACGGGTTTGGGGGCAATCGTCAATGACAAAGGGGACGGGCAGGCCGTTTTGTACGAGAAGTTCGCGGGGGAGGTGGTGGGGATTGGCTCGATCCTGGTGAAGTACACGTGGAACGGCGATGCGAACCTCGATGGGGTGGTCAATGCGGATGATTATTTCCTGGCGGATTCGGGGTACGTCACGCAGAAGGGCGGGTGGCACAACGGGGACTTCAACTATGACGGGGTGGTGAATGCGGATGATTATTTCATGATCGATAGTGCGTTCATTGGGCAGACGGGGGTGTTGGCGGGGATGGGCAGGGTGGCGGCGGTGCCGGAGGCGGGGGCGGTGGGGATGATGGTGTTGCTGGGGGTGGGGATGATAGGGAGGAGGAAGAAGCGATGAGGTGAGTCGGGGGGCTAGAAACGGTTTCAGAGCCGTTGCGGGGTTGGCACTGCCCACGGCCGCGGCGTGGGCTTTGGGGGGGGTATGAAACCGGTTGTTAGATGAGTTGGCGGTGTTCGGTGATTTCTAGCCAGTTGCCGGAGGGGTCCAGGAGGACGAGGGCTTCGGAGCCGGGGGTTAGGGCGCGTTGG
The DNA here is from genome assembly GCA_026693085.1 of Planctomycetota bacterium. Taxonomy (GTDB): domain Bacteria; phylum Planctomycetota; class Phycisphaerae; order Tepidisphaerales; family Tepidisphaeraceae; genus JAPLNB01. Next base: position 23,520 of record JAPLNB010000189.1, read on the forward strand.
CGGGTGTAGGGGATTTCGAGTTCGACGAATTTGAGTTCGAGGTCGCCGAGGGACCAGAGGATTTCGATCTGGGCGGGGCGGTGGGTGTCGTGGGGGATGAGGCCTTCGGCGAGGGTGAAACAGAGGCGGAAGTTGTCGGCCTGGTAGATGAGGGTGGAGGAGGGGGAGGGGGTGCGGAGGAAGCCGAGGAGAGTGACGTAGAGGTGGTCCATGTCGGGTTCGAGGCCGGAGCGGGCGGGGAGGGAGACGTCGTCGACGGCGATGAGGCGGACGGGGAGAGGTTGGGGCATCTTGGGGCGTTTGTCTTCGGCAGCGGGCGCGAGGGGGACGGCGGAGGGTTCGATGGGGATGGGATCGGGGGCGGACATGGCGTGGGTAGTTTAGCGGTGGGGCGGGGTATTCGACAGGGGGGATTGGGAGTGGGGGGGGGGGAAAATCGGAAACTGAAAATTGTAAATTCAGTAGTTTCTAGCCCGAAGTTCCGCCGCCCAAACCTCATAACCGTCTATGCTGCTTGAGGCTGCGTCAAACCGGGCCTTCATCGTACTGGGTACACTTCAGCAGCTCGAACGCGCGCTGCTGCAAGTCATTCGCCTCGGTCTCCACCGAAAACCTCGGACCGTCGGGGTCACCGAACGCCTTGAGCAGACCGCCTTTCATATGGATGACGGGCATGCCGTAGATCATGGCTTCGACGGGGTGATAGCGCAGGTGCCGCGGCTCGCGGCTGTGGTCGTACATGCCTCGGGATTTGCGGTAGAGGGCTTCGTATTGCACGTTGTCCAACAAGCCAACGACGTGGTCGTCGTCAACGGGCTTGGGCTGTGCCCCGGCGATCAGATAGGGGAGGTCGCCGAAGTCGCGCTTGAAGTTCTTGTAGATTCGCCCGTAGTAGTAGGGATGGCTGGTGATGCGCGGGCAGACGAAGAGGACTCGCGGGGCGGTTCCGGTCCAGATGTCTCGGCAGTTGAAGATACCTCGGACAATCCGGTGCAACGCTCCCGCCAGCACAAGCTGCGGAACGTGCTGGCCCATCTGCCCAAGGAGAAGCACGATCAGCCCCGCAGCACGATCCGCGCGGCCCGGAAGCTGGAAGCTGAGGAGGGAATCAAGCGATTGGAGCCGTTGGCCCGTTGGTATCAGAAGGACCATCCCTCGGCGGCCGGCAGCATTCGGCAGGGCTTGGAGGAGAGGTTCACGATCAACCGCCTGGGACTTCCCGGAACGCTGCGGCGGTGTCTGGGGACGACGAACCTGATCGACTCCTCGCACTCCGGGATGAGGCAGCGAACGAGGCGTGTGACGAACGGGCAGAACGGGTCGATGGCCTTGCGGTGGGCGGCCTCGGCGTTGGAGGCAACGGCCAGGAGTTTCCGGAAGATCATGGGCCACCAGCAACTCTGGATTCTCAAGGCGTATCTGGATGAGCCCACGCAGCAGCAGGAAAAAATTGCAGAGAAACGGAGGGTCGGTTAACGTGAATCACCCGCGAGCCGCCACCGAACCTTCAACTACGAACGGGACACCATCGGGGGACTCCGTCATCCACGGCGATGCGGTGCGCTCCCTGGGATACGATGGCTCGCCGTGCCTCAGCGGAGTCATGAGCGACTCGGCCTTGAACGTCCAGAACCCGCAATCTACTGGCGATCTGCCGCCAGTCGTGGACCGGTACCTGGAATTTCCGGCCACTGACAAGGGCCGGGCGATACGCGTAAGGTCGGTTAGCAAACATTGGCTGGGGAAATCCGGCCGATCCGTTGCCTCAGAAGGCAAGCTGCGCGGACTGTGCGGACTGGGGGCATCGCGGGCAACGTCGCGATTGGACAGAGAGGCCCCGGTCAGGCATCGGTGATCGTCCTCAGTATCTTCTGCCTCTTCTTGTCGTAGACATGTAGTTTCCCAGGCTGTTCGGCCTCCGTTCTCTTATGGGAGCCGTCACAGTAGGGCCAAGTTTGGCTCAGACCGCAGGCGCAGA
>JAPLNB010000190.1 GCA_026693085.1 Planctomycetota bacterium
CTCCCGCTGTGTCAGGGGATTCGGATGGCCAACGCTTGAAATGAGACATGCGGATGCGGTATAGAGGTTCGAGGAAGTTCGGGAGTTGTTGGCCGGTTCTGAAGCGCCCCGAGCTGGCTGCTTTTCAAGCGCCCCGTGACAACCTCAACCACATTCACGGCCATCGGCGGGGCTATGTGGGCGATCTGAAGTTCAATCGGAAGATCGTGTTCCAAGGGCGGACGCTCAAGGCCGAGGAATTGGCCGGCGAGATTCCGGCCGCCGATCGCAAGCTCCTGGACATCGGGGAAGAGCGGCAGTGGTACTTCACCAAGAGCGTGCGCATCCCGGATGTACATCCGGGGCCTGGAGTTTGGCCCTTTGTTTTATAATTCGTGCGGATATCTCTTGCTTTGTTGTCGGCAATATGTTCTAGTTGTATAACTAGCTAATAAGGAGTCCGCCCATGGGTTACCCCACCAAGGTGCGTCCCACGATTGCCCGCCGATGCAAAAAAGCCACGCCGTTGACCTCCTGCTTCGAACGTCTGCTGGCCCGCTGCCGGTCGGCCTCGCTGCAGGAGCGGGTGGAGGCGAGGCTTCGGCATCACCTCTACTGGCAGATGCTGTGTCTCTCCCGCCACACCGTGACCGGCCTGCTGTACACCGGGGGACAGCAGTTGCACGACTGGACGGGGGACTACCGCCTCTACTCGCAGGGACGGGTGGATGTCAACCAACTCTTTGACGTGACGCGGGAAGATCTCGAGTCGATGCTGCCGGAGGGATCGCCCCTGGTGGTGGCGATGGATGACTCGATCCTGCGGAAGATGGGCAAGAAGATCCCGGGCGTCGCCTGGCGCGTGGACCCGACGGGACCGCCGTTCCAGATCAACTTCGTGCTGGGCCAGCGCGTGCTGCAACGATCGGCGGCCGTGCCCTTTGGGAAGTTGGGCCAGGCCCGCAGCATCCCCATCGACTTCGTGGAAGCGCCCACGGCCAAGCGGCCGAAAAAGAACGCCAGCGAGCAGGAGAAGCAGGCCTATCGGGAAGTTCAGCGGCAGAAGAACATCAATGCCGTCGGGCTGGGGCGTGTGGTCTTGCTGACCGAGAAGACCCAGCGGGCCATCCGACTGACGGTGGATGGGCGTTTCACCAATCGCACCGTGATCAAGCAACTGCCGGAGTCGGTGGCGCTGATCGGGCGGATACGCCGGGATGCCAAGCTCTATGCCGTGCCGGCCGGGGAACTGACCGGGGCCAAGGGAGGAAGGCCCCGTCGTTACGGAGCGCGTCTTCCCACGCCCGAGGAGATCCGCAAGGACGATTCGATTCCCTGGCAGACGGTCAAGGCGTATGCGGCGGGCCAGGTCCATGAGTTCCGCGTCAAGACGCTGGAGGCGGTCAAATGGCGGCCGGCGGGGGCCGGGAAGGTGCTGCGTCTGATCCTCATCGAGCCGCTGGCCTATCGGCTCCGCGAGGGAGGCAAGTTGCTCTACCGGGAGCCGGCGTACCTGATCTGCACCGAGGCGGCCATGCCGCTGGCCGAGGTCTTGCAGGCCTACCTGTGGCGATGGGGCATCGAGGTAAATTTTCGAGACGAGAAGAGCGTGCTGGGAGTCGGTGAGGCCCAGGTGCACCATGAGAGATCGGTGCAGGCGGTTCCCGCGGCGGCCGTCGCCGCGTATTCGTTTCTTCTGCTGGCCGGCATCGGCGCGTACGGCCCCGACGGGATTCCGGAGGAACTGCCGGACCCCAAGTGGATGCGTGGCCGCAAGCCCAGGCCCTGCCCGACGCAACGCCTGATCAGCCAGTTGCGTCTGGAGGCATGGGGTGAGCAACGGCCAGAGAAGGGTTTCTGTGGCTTTCCCGCAGGCTCCACCCAACGCGACCATCGCTCAGGCGTCAACCAGAAGCCGCAGAAACCCCTCTCGCCCCTGGACAGTGCCGCGTTCTACGCAAGAAACGCATAGCGAATGGCCAAACTCCAGTCCGGGGCTTCTTGTTATCTGCTTTGACACTCTGCACCCGATGCGACAGAATAGCCGCCGGTCGTTCGGGCGAGAGCTTCCATCAGGAGAAATCGATGAATCGGCGCCCACGTTACAAGAGGCATTCCATGCAAACACAGCTTTCACTCCGAATCGTGGTGGTCCTCGCGGCTTTGGGTTTGTTCGTCGGCTGCGATACCAAATCGTCAACCCCCCAAGGCAAATCCTCCGGCAAGCCCCAGGTCGCTTTGGTGATGAAGTCGCTGGCCAATGAGTTCTTCAAGACCATGGAAGACGGGGCCAAGGCGCACCAGAAGGCCCACGCGGCCGAGTATGACCTGATCGCCAACGGAATCCCTGACGAGCAAGACGTCGCCAAGCAGAGCGATCTGGTCGAGCAGATGATCGCGAAGAAAGTGGACGCAATCGTCATCGCCCCGACGGATTCCAAAGCCATGGTTCCCGTCTGCAAAAAGGCGCTGGATGCGGGCGTCGTCGTGATCAACATCGACAACAAGCTGGACGAAGCGGCGCTGAAGGAGAAGGGAATCACGGTTCCCTTTGTTGGCCCCGACAACCGGATGGGTGCGCGCCTGGCAGGTGAATGCTTGGCGAAAAAGCTCCAAAAGGGCGACCAGGTCGCGATCATCGAAGGCCTCCGCGGCGCGTTCAATGCCGAGCAGCGCCGCCTGGGCTTCGAAGACGCCATGAAGGCCGCCGGCGCGACCATCGCCACCTCCCAATCCGCGCGCTGGGAGACCGAGCCCGCCGTCGCCATCGTCGGGCCCATCCTCCTGGCACAGCCGCAGCTCAAGGCGATCCTCTGCGCCAACGACAGCATGGCTTTGGGCGCGATCAGCGCCCTGCGCGGCGCCAACAAGCTCGGGCAGATCCAGGTCGTCGGTTTCGATAACATCAAGGCCGTCCAGCAACTAATCAAGGAAGGCAAAATGCTCTGCACCATCGATCAGCATGCCGATCAGATCGCGGCCTATGGCATCGAGTATGCGATTCAGATCCTACAGAGAAAAGCCACCCCCGCGGATAAGCAAACGCCGGTGAACCTGATCACCGCGGAGACACTGAAATGAAATTGGATGTGCGGGGGGTGCTTCAGCACACCACGCTGCCCGGAAGGACGGTGTGCTGAAGCACACCACGCTGCCGATGCCTCCTCCCCTGCTCCAACTCCGCTTGCTTTCCAAAGCCTACCCCGGCGTGCGGGCGTTGGCGGAGATTTCGCTGGATCTGCTCCCCGGCGAGGTCCATGCGCTCGTCGGTGAAAACGGCGCTGGCAAATCGACCCTCGGCCGCATTGTCTGCGGCCTGACACACTCCGACAGCGGCCAGATGCTCCTCCGCGGCCAACCCTATTCACCTGCCAGCCGACCCGATGCCCGGCGACTCGGCGTGGGAATGGTCATGCAGGAACTGAACCTGATCCCCACGCTCACCGTTGCCGAAAATGTGTTCCTCAGCCGGATGCCGCGGCGGCTGGGCTTCATCGACTATGCCACGATCAACTCTCAGACCCGCCAGATCCTTCACATGCTCGGTCTTGTCGACATTGAGCCCGACCGCATGATTGCTTCACTCGGCGTCGGCCAGCAGCAGATGGTGGAGATTGCCGACGTCCTGTCGCGCAAATGCGATGTCCTGATTCTCGATGAGCCAACCGCCGCCCTGACCGGCCGCGAAACAGACCTGCTTTTCAAGCAAATCCGGCGCCTGAAATCCGAGGGCGTCGCGATCGTCTACATCTCGCATCGGATGGAGGAGATCAAACGTATCGCCGACCGGATCACCGTCCTGCGCGACGGCAAATGGATCGCCACACACCAGGCGGCGGGGATCAGCATTGATGAAGTCATCCGCCTGATGGTCGGGCGCGAGCTCGGTGAGGCGTCTTCGCGGAAGCGAACTCCAGGCCCGGTCGCCCTGCGCGTGGAGAACCTCCGCCGCGGCAATGTCGTGCGGGATGTGAGCTTCCAGGTCCATCGCGGCGAGATTTTGGGTTTCGCCGGGCTGATGGGCTCCGGCCGAACGGAAACCATGCGCCTGATCTTCGCCGCCGACCGCCGCGACGCCGGCCACGTCTATCTCCACGGATCATCCACCCCCGCCAGGATCCGCTCCCCACGCGATGCCGTGCGGGCGGGGATCGCACTGTTGACCGAGGATCGCAAACAGCAGGGCCTGCTCCTGCCGATGCCCATTCGCGCCAATATAACGCTGCCGAAGATGTCCGCGGTGGCGCCCGTCGCCGGCTGGATCAGCGGCGGCAAGGAGCGGACGGCCGCCCATCGCTATGCGAGAGTGCTCTCCGTGCGCGCGCGATCCACAGAGCAGTCCGTGGTCGAATTGAGCGGCGGCAACCAGCAGAAAGTGATCGTCGCGCGCTGGCTCTACCGCGACTGCGACATTCTTATCTTCGACGAGCCGACCCGTGGGATCGACGTCGGCGCCAAGTTCGAAATCTACCACTTGCTCTCCGATCTGGCCGAGCAGGGCAAGGCGATTGTGGTGGTATCGTCCGATCTTCAGGAACTCATGGCCATCAGCGACCGCATCGCCGTGATGTCCGCTGGACGGCTCGCTGCGATTTTCCCCCGCGGCCAGTGGACGCAGGATTCCATCATGGCCGCGGCCCTGAGTGGCTATCGCGCCGCTGCCGTCTGAACGATCTGCCAGCCCTGTTGGAACACCGACTGAGGCGGTAAGCTGGTGTGCCCATGACCGTGCAGGAAGCAAAGGTATTGGACTACGAAACGCCGCCCCCGCGACGCGTGAACTACACCGCATTCGTCGTCGAATACCTGGGCCTGGTGTTGGCGCTGGTTGGCCTGATTGTCATCTTCGGCCTGCGCTCGCGCAGCTTCTTCAGCCCTGCCACTTTCCGAACCATTGCCAACCAGATCCCCGCCACCGTCATTGTCGCCGTCGGCATGACCTACGTCCTGATCATCGCCGGCATCGATCTGTCGGTCGGATCGGTCCTGGCGCTGAGCGGAGCGGTGCTTGGCGTGCTGATGAAGGAGTATCATCTGTCACTGTTCGTGGCGATGGCAGCCGCCCTGGGGACGGGCCTGCTGTGCGGGCTGGTCAACGGCATCGTGAGCGTCCGCTGGCGATTGCCATCATTCATCGTGACGCTGGGCATGCTGGAAATTGCCCGCGGCCTTGCGCACATGGTGACCGAATCGCGCACTCAGTACATCGGCTCCGCCGTCGGAGTCATTGCGGCGACATCATTGGCCGGCCTCTCGCTGCCGTTCATCATCGCGATCCTGACCGCCCTCCTGGGGCAGTTGGTGCTCTCCTGCACCGTCTTCGGCCGCTACATGGTCGCCATCGGCACCAACGAGGAGGCTGTCCGTCTGTCCGGCGTGGACCCCCGCCCCGTCAAGATCGCCGTCTTCGCCATCGTCGGCGTACTCTGCGCCGTCGCCGCAATCATCGACACCTCTCGCCTCGAATCCGCCGCCCCGAATGCCGGGGCGGGCCTCGAATTGCAGGTCATCGCCGCCACCGTCATCGGCGGCACCAGCCTCATGGGCGGCCGCGGCTCCGTCATCCGCTCGCTCTTCGGCGTCATGATCATCGCTGTCCTCGGCGCCGGACTCGCCACCCTTGGCGCTCGCGACGAAACCAAACGGGTCGTCACCGGCTGCGTCATCGTCGCCGCCGTCATCCTCGACTACTACCGCCACCGCCTCGGCCGCAGCAGCAGGTGAAATGCAGTATCCACAATAACACACAAAAGGCACAGAGGATCACTCAAGATCCTCTCTGTGTCCTTCGTGTCCTTGTGGCCAATAAAGCTTACTTCTTTGCCATTGCCGCCGCGAGGTCGGCTTTCGGGTTGGCCCCGGTGAGCTTCAAGTCGAACTTGTCCTGCAGCACCTTGAAAACATTGCCGGTGATGAACGCCGGTGGCTTCGGCCCGATCGTGATTCCCTTCACGCCCAACGACAATAGCGTCAGCAGCACCGCGACCGCCTTCTGCTCAAACCAACTGATCACCATCGTCAACGGCAGATCATTCACGCCACAGTTGAATGCCTTCGCCAACGCCAACGCCACCGCGATTGCACCGTAAGCGTCGTTGCACTGGCCCATGTCCAGCAATCGCGGCAGCCCCAGCAGCGTGCCGTAGTCGTAATTGCGAATGCGGTACTTGCCGCAGCCGAGCGTCATGATGAACGAATCCGGTGGCGTGGCCTGTGCATAATCGGAGAAGTAATTGCGCCCCCTCTCCGCTCCATCGCACCCGCCGATGACAAAGAACCGGCTGATCTTCCCGTCCTTGACGGCCTGAACGATGGTGGCTGCGGCGTCGAGCAGAACCGTGCGATGGAAACCCACCGTGCTCGTCCGCTCGATGTTGTCCGGCAACTCGTCGCATGCCAGAGCTTTCTTGATGAGCGGCCCAAAGTCATTGCCCTTCAGGCGTGTCCCGCCGGGCACGGCCGTATACCGCGTCGTGAAGATCCGATCGGCATAGACCGCCGGCGGAATCAGAATGCAGTTCGTCGTCGCCACCACCGGCCCGGTGAACACCCGGAAGTCGGTCCGCTGCTCCTGCCAGGCGCCGCCGAAATGCCCCGCCAAATTCGGATGCTCCCGAAGCTTCGGATACATGTGCGCCGGCAGCATTTCGCCGTGCGTATACACCTTGATGTCCGTCCCTTTCACCTGATCCAGCAAGTCCGCCAGGTCCACCAGATCATGCCCTGTGATGAGGATCCCCGGCCCGCTCCGCGTGCCCTCCGCCACCGTCGTCGGTGACGGCTTGCCGAACCGCTCGATATGCCCCGCGTCGAGCATCTCCATCACCCGGAAATTCATCCGCCCAAGCTCCATCGCAATGTCAAACAGACTCCCCAAATCAAAATTGACGTTCGTCATCGTCGAAAACAGCGCGTCCTCGATGAACGCCGATACATCCGGATCACTCTGGCCCAGCCGTCTCGCGTGGCTCGCATAGGCCGCCATGCCCTTCAGGCCATAGAGAATCAGTTCTTGTAGCGATTGCACGTCGGCATCTTTCCCACACACGCCGATCCCACTGTTGCACCCAATCCCCTGCGCCGCCTGTTCACATTGATTGCAATACATTCGAACAGTCCTTTCTGACCCGATGGTTGCGGGTCGCGTTGTTCGAGCCAATAATGACGCAAATGCCGAGCGGAAGCATTGATCTGGATCAAGCCGATCAGTTTTTTCCCTTTTGGCAATTCAGAATAGGAATAACGTACAACCAACGTCCAGACAATGAAATGAAAGAGTGCGATGCCCGCAGACCCGCGAACAATGCTCGCCGCCTGCCGCTTCTTTACAGCGGTAAAAGGAGAAAGTTTGTCCCGCCTGCTCGAAATGTCGCAAATCCGCCGTTTTCAGCGCGGCCAGATCATCTTCCGCCAGGACGACCCCTGTCCCGGTGTCTTCATCGTCGGCAGCGGCTTGGTACGTGTCTACAGAATCTCACCAGCCGGCCGCGAGCATGTTCTGCACTTGGTTTCGCCCGGCGCAACCTTCGCCGAAGTCGCCACCATCGGCAGCTTCGACTGCCCCGCCTTTGCCGAGGCGCTCGAGGACACGGTCTGCCTGCTGCTGCCGGCCGACCGCTTCTCCCGGGCGCTACGCGAGGACCATCAGCTTTGCCTGCAACTCATGGCCAGCATGGCCGGCTGGGTAAAGCATCTTCTAGGCCTCGTCGAGGACATCACCCTCCGCGACGCCATCGGCCGGGTGGCGAGATATCTCCTGGCTGCGGCAAACGGACGCAACGGCCGAGTTCAGCTTCCAAGCCTCAAAAAACACCTGGCCAGCCATCTCAACCTGACCAGCGAAACGCTCTCCCGAACACTCCGCCGCCTGATGGACATGGAATTGATCGAAGCGACCGATGAGCAAGGCCTGGTGGTCAAAGACCACGAGCAACTTGCAGTAATCGCCCAGGGCGAGTAAGAGAACACCTCATGCACAACCCGCCTCGTTCGATATTTACGCTGATGGCAGCCGTGCTCTTGATTGGAGCACCGGCGCGCGCCGAAGATTCGATCGCCATCGACAAGCGCCCGGTGAAGGTGCAGACAGTCATATTCGATCCCGCAGATCCGCCCAACGACATGCCCAAGCTCGCCCCGCAGGAGGCCGCAGTCACCCGTTCGACTTTTGGCGCCGCCACGAGCGTCGAGGTGCAGGTTGTCGACGATCGCGAAGAAGCCGGCCAGACGACATCGACAGTAAAGATCACCGCAGTCAACGCCAGGCTGGCGATGGACGTCGTGATCTGGCTGCCGGAGGAGCCGGCGGAGTATCTGGTGGCCCACGAGCAAGGGCATCGCGGCATTTCCGAACTGTTCTACAAAGACGCCGAACAGACGATGCGCAAGCTCGCCGCCAAGTACATCGGCCAGGCCATCCGCGGCAAAGGCCCCACCGCCAACGCCGCCCGACAGGATGCCATGCGCAGAGTCATCGGCCTCCTCAACGCCGACTACATGGCCGCCACACAAGTGCCCAGCGCCCGCGTCAACGCCATCTTCGACAAGCTCACCGCCCACGGCCGCAACAAAAAACTTTCCGTCGAAACGGCAATCCGCCAATCGATCGAGCAGTACCGCGACGAACAGAAAAAGAAATGACGGCTGGTTAACCCGCCTGCGCCTCTCATCGAACGCCCACATGCTCCAGCACCGCGTCGGTCATCCGGTCCACCGTGAAATCCGCCGCCATCGACCGCGCATTGGCCGCCAACGTCCTGTAAAGAGCATCATCCGTCAGCATCCGCTGAAGCTGCTCCGCCAGGCTCAATGAATCCCACGCCCTGAAAGTCAGCCCCGCAGCCCGGCCCTCCGACTCGATGACCTCCGTGATCCCGCCATGGTCCGGCACAATCACCGGCGTCCCATGGCTCATCGCCTCTGCTGCGACCATCCCAAATGGCTCGCGGTGAATCGACGGATAGACAATGCACCGGCTATAGGCGTACAGCGCGTCGCGCATCTCGCCGGGGATTCGCCGCCGATGGTGAATGTTCAGCCTCAGGTGCTCCGCGATGTGTTTCACAACGTCGCGATACCGCTGTCCGAAACTCGTGCCTCCGCAGACCACCAGTTGCATGTTGATCCCGCGAGTCTGAAGAATCTTCGCCGCGTACAGCAGCAAGTCGATCCCCTTCTCCGAGTCCTGCCGGCCGATGTACGTCACGATCGGCAGATCTCGGTTCAGATGCGGGAATTTCGGCTTGAGCACCTCGAACGGCGGCGGCCCGGCATTGCCCGGCAACTCGATCCCCGGATAAATCGGCCGCAGCCGCGATGCATCGATGCCCATCTCCTCGCTCAACCTCTTGACGTAATCGCGGCTGACCGCCACCCCCGGCCACGGCGACCCCTCAACCACCTCCCGCAGCCGCTGGTGATATTCCTCCAGCCGACCCAGCCGCTGCGCATAGTTGGCGAAAATCTCCTCACCCTGAAAAGTCACCAGATACTCAAACGGATGCGTGCCGCGCTTCTTCGCGGCCAGCACAAACGGGCAGATCATCGCAAACGTCGGCAGCAGATGCGTCACGCCATCCCGCTGCATGTACCCAATCAGCCGCGACACCAGCCCACCGTCGCTCTCACCCCCGTCGCAGATGCTCCGGCATAAGTTGCCCATCAGACGATCGATATAATCCGGGTGACGCTGTGCAAACTCGCTGCGCATGCGCGGCGGCAGCCAGAAGAACACCCGCCCCACAAAGTCCGCGATGGCGCTGGGCCTGTTAAACTGATATCGCGTCCCGCGGCAGAGAATCCGCTGACGGATGCCCTTATCAACAAGCTGCCGGTTGTGGTCCATCATCCAGTAGATGACCACCTTGTGCCCGCGGCGGTGCAGCGCGTTGGCCAGGCGCATATCACGGATGATCGCGCCCTCAAAAGAGCCGCTGGTAAACGCCAGAAAAGCAAAGACAGCCCGCGCCATATGCCGCGAGATTACAGGAGCCACCCCCGAGAAGCCAGCAGCAGCCAGAAACGAGCAGACTATGCCTGCAATGCAAAAAACAACGCCGAGTAGACTTTCAAATCCACCACAACACCCTGGATCATTCGCTGCATCAGCCACTGCGGCACGTGATCCAGCGCAACCTCGTGCACCTGGATATTCTCAGTCTGGTCGCCGCCCCCGGGTCCACGCCGCACAAGCCCGCGGGCGCGAAAAATCGTGATCATCTCGTCAGTCATCCCCGCCGACGAAGCGCCGCTGGCCAGAAACTCCATCCGCGTCGCCCGGTAGCCCGTCTCTTCTTCCAACTCCCGATTCGCCGCGCCCGCCATGTCCTCATGCTCCATGCCCGGCGTATCGCCAACCAGTCCCGCCGGGATCTCTATCACCGTCCGGCCAATCGCAATCCGCATCTGCTCCACCAGAACCAGTTTTCGCTCGTCCGTCACCGCGACAATCCCCACGATGCCGCGGATGTTCTTGCGCTGCGCAAACTCCCAGCCATCCCGTTTCAGCAGCCGGAGGTGCTTGCCTTCAACAATGATCTGATCGAGGCTCAAATCAATCCTCCGCGCCCTGTCTACAGCGGCAGCTTTCTCGCCAGGCCCAGAAAGCTTTCATAGTCAGCCCGCGCCTCGACAAGCGAATCCCCACCGAATTTCTCCACGAACGCACGAGCGATCTCGAACGCCACCACATTCTCCATCACCACGCTCGCCGCGGGCACCGCACACACATCCGACCGCTCATACGCCGCCTTCTCCGGCTGTTTGGTATTCAAATCCACGCTCTCTAGCGCCTTGAGCAGCGTGGCGATCGGCTTCATCGCGCCGCGGACGATCACAGGCTGACCATTGGTAATCCCACCTTCCAGTCCCCCGGCATGGTTCGTCTTGCGAACAAAACCAAGACTGGCCCGCTGCCGCTGGGCACGGTCGAACGCGATCTCGTCGTGAACCTTCGAACCCGGCAGAAACGCCGCCTCTTTGCCCAGTCCGATCTCGACCGCCTTGAATGCCTGAATTCCCATCACCGCCATCGCCAGCCGCGCATCCAGCCGCTGATCATATTGCACACAACTCCCCAGCCCTGGCGGACAGCCCAACACGCGCGCTTCCACAACCCCGCCGACAGTATCGCCATCAATCTTCGCCTGCCGGATCACGGCGCGCATCTGCTCGGCCGCAGCCGCATCAGGACAAGCCACCCACTCCGTAAACGAATCCCCACCATCGCGCCGCCGGCGCAGCTCTCCAATATCGATGGACCAATCCACGCTCGCGACGGCCGGGCCAACGCTCAGAACAACCGCAAAAACCTCAATCTCGAACTGCCGGAGCAAACATTTGGCCAAGGCGCCCGCCGCCACCCTCGCCGCGGTTTCGCGGGCACTGGCACGCTCGAGCGTCTCCCGGCAATCCGTCGTCAGCCACTTGATCGACCCCGCCAGGTCCGCATGCCCAGGCCGCGGCCGATGCACCGCCGGAGCATCGTCGATCCGCGAATCCCGATTAACGATCTGCAACGTAATCGGCGAGCCGATGCTCTTGCCTCGCCGCACGCCAGACAGGATATCGACGGTGTCGGTCTCGATCTTCTGTCTGGCGCCGCGGCCGTAGCCGCCTTGCCGGCGCTGCAGTTCCGCGTTGATCATGGCAATATCGATCGGAACGCCCGCCGGCATTCCCTCTACCAACGCGATCAACGCCTTGCCGTGCGATTCGCCAGCGGTTCGGTAGCTGAGAGTGGCCATAACCTCTGTATCCTATCAGAAGCCTACTTCATTTGCCGCTCGGATTTCCCATTCGCCTGCGGTACCCGGTATCATAGGATTCGGTCGCACTTGAGTTGAAGCGATTGACGCTGGCCCTATGATGGGCCGGCTCCCTTTCGCAAAATCGAAGCAAGACGCCCAGACCAGCGACCGAAAAGCATTAGCCCCTCTGCACAATGGCAAAAAACGCAGCCCAGATCGACGTATTAGTCCTTGGCGAACATCCCGCCGCCTACCTCGCTGCAGCGCTGCTGCGGCACAAGTCCAAGTACCGCGTCGTGCACTCGACGATCCCCGGCGAGCAGTTCACCGACCGCCTGGTCATGGTCAACCCGATGCTCTTCGGTCTGCACCCGCTGCTCGGGCCGGTACGCCGCAAATTCGAAGCACGGCCGGTATACGGGCTACAGTTCTATGCCGACGACCCGAACATTCGCAGCGAGTATCGGAGCAAGTCTACCGTCGCCTGCGTCGGACAGTACAAAGACGTGCGGCTGGCCATGGAAACGCTGGCGGACGGACAGGGCGTGGAATTCACCAGCCCAAGCCAGCTTCAAATCCATCGGCTGAATGAACATGGCCTTGAGGTAACCGTCGGCAGCCAGAAACTGTTCCCCAAGGCGCTGGTTCTGGCCGGCCGCCTGCCCGACCATCAGGAACGCCTCCTCGGACTGCCCGACGAATGGGAGCGGGGGATCGTTCATCGGTACAGCTTCTGCATGATCCGGGGCACCCGCCTGATCGACATCAACTCCCGACCACTGGTCCCTATGAGCCTCGATCTGCGAGGATTGCTCTGCTGGGCATGGCTGCTGCCGGGCCTTCGCCACACCCAGCTTGCCTTGGAGCAGCCGCTGAATCTGGCGCAGCAACATAAACCCATCGACCTCTTGAACCACTGGGCGCAGGTGCTCCATCGGAACGGCGTGCTGAAAACGCCGCTGACAATCACCCCGGAAATGGTTCAGTCGCTCGACCTGCCCATGGGTGGCGCGCTGGCGCATGAGGGCGTCGCCAACCGTACCCTGCTGGTCGGCCCCGCTGGCGGGTTCTACTCCGCCTGCGCCGAGGACATCTACCCCAACTGCTGGTCCGCCATCTACGCCGCCGATGTGCTCAAGAAAGCGATCAAGGAAGAGCACCTGCAGGATGCGATTCAACCCTACCGCCATCAATGGCGAACCACCCTCGGCGACTACCTGCGCGGGCCGCAGCAGAATCTGCGGTTCCTTCTGCCCTTGGTCTACCGAAACCAGATCATGACCAATCGTTTAGCCGAAGCCATCCTCACCGGCGAGAGTGTGGTCAGGTAGAACGCGCAGTTCTTGCCCGAAAATGACCCCTGTCGACCACTTTGGTTATTGGCCATTTCTGCGCGTCTCATAAGTCCTGATGGCCAATAAAAAAGCAAATTATGGGCCCATCTGTTTATTCCGACCAGATAGAATAGTTAAAATGGGGTATCTGGGATGTGTGTGGGCCGTCCAATCCGACCGATTTCATTGAATAATTCTGCGCGGCGACTGACGGTTTTCACCGTAAGCTCTTCTTAAATAACGAGCTATGTTCTTCGTGCCAGTGGCAACACTGTTTCAAGACCCGCCGGAAGTTGAGTCGATAGCCTGAATACGGAACGGGCAAGCCTAGTGCAGTGTCGTGCGATCGCCAAGGCTGGCCCAGAATGAAGGACATCAATGAGTCAGGTCAATCGCGTCGGGAACAACCTTCCGATTCAACAGGTCAAGAGCCAGCTCCCGGCACCGGCGGCGGCCGCGGGGGGGATGCCGAGTATCAGTGATAAGCTCGAGCTCTCCGGCGTTAGTCATCTGCTTAAGAGTCTGAAGAGCAACGATATTCGGGCCGACAAGGTCACGTCCGTCCGAGCGCAGATCGACGCGGGGATCTATGAGAATGATGACAAACTGGACCTCGCGATCGATCGGCTGCTGGACGATCTGACAAGATGAGGGTCAATTGCTAAGGGAAGTGAGCCCACGAACTTCGGTTCGTGGGCTTTTTTTCTTGGTGGACCGGGCGGCACGACTCGCCCGGCTGGCCGATTTCGGGAGCTGAGGGTCGGGGGCGGGGTATAAAGGTTATGAGCACAGGCTGCCGCCGGCTGGACGGGGCCGTTTGCTCGGCACAGTGTGGTGGAGACTACTTCAGCCGGCCGAGGTATCATGGATAAACACGTGAATGGGTTGCCGTGGCGGGTGCCTTGCCGCCCCTAATATTACCGGACCCGTTTGGAGCAGTTTATGTCGGGTACTGGCCAATCCGATGCAAGAAGTGCGCAGCCGACCCGAACTGCGGGGGAAAACGCGCGCGGCAAGCAAGGTGATATGACGGCATTTGTTGAGTCATGTGTGGAGACGGCGGTGGGATCGGCGGTGGCGGTGGTTCGCGGATCGCGACATCGGCCCGGTGCGCAGCGACTCGTACGCCTGCTGAAGAACAAGCAGCATATCCTGATTACGACGCATCGCTTTCCGGACCCGGATGCGCTGGCGAGTTGCCTGGCGATGCAATTGCTCCTGCGAACGAAGCTGAAGGGGGCGGAGGTCAGCATTTCGATTCGCGGGACGATCGGCGGAGGCTACAACGCGGCGTTTGCGAAGGAGGCGGAGCTGCGATCGGTGCCGTGGAACCAGGCGGAGCTTGCGGCATACGATGCGATCCTGCTTCTGGATGTGCAGCCGGGATTCAAGCTGAGCCCCTTGCCGGACGAGGTGCCGCCGATAGCGGTGATCGATCATCACCGAGCGCGGGGTCGGCGGCCGGCGTGTGCATTTTGCGATATACGATCGGACGTGGGGGCGACCAGCTCGATCATCTTCAGCTACTTCATGGAGCTGGAGGTGGACATTCCGTCGGACCTGGCGGCGACGCTGCTGTTTGCCATTGAGACGGACCTGGCGGGGGCCGCCGGGCAGCCGGGCGAACTGGATAACATGGCGCTCTCGAGCTTGACCCTGCTGGCGGACACGCGAAAGTTGTATCGGATGCGGTATGCCGATCTGCCGCAGGGGGTTTACACGGCCTTTGCCGAGGCGCTGTCAACCGCGGTGTATTACGAAACCGCGATGATCAGCCATCTGACGGACATCGAGTCGCCGGAGATGCCGGCGATCATTGCGGATTTCCTGCTGCGGTTTGAGGTCGTCCAGTGGGTGCTGGTGACGGCAGTGAACGGGCCGTCGCTGCAATTGAGCCTGCGGACGTGCAGTGCGCGGATGTCGGCGGCAGATGTGATGAGGCGGTTGATCCGGAAGCTGGGGGAAGGTGGGGGCCATCGGACGAAGGCGGGTGGGGGCATTGCATTGGAGACGGGGAACCTGGCGGAGGTGGAGCGAATACGGAAGGTGCTCAGGCGGCGGCTGTTGAGGGCGGTGAAGATACCGATGTCGCGCGGGGCGAGGTTGGTGCCGGATCGGCAATAGGGGGGGGGGAAGTTCCATTGTGAGTCTGCGACATTATGTGCGGGAGAACCGGGAAAAAACTCCCGTCCTTTCTTGTGCCCCCTTTTCTTGTGTCTGACTTTTCTTGCCTGCTGCCCATGTCCGCACCTGTCCGTTATGCATTTTTCTGTTGCAGCGGGTTTCGGGCGCAGGTAGGATTTGGTCGTGGCTGGCGAGGGAACCGCCGGTTTGGGGCCTTTTGAGGTGCAATACCTCAGTTTTTGGGGCCTAATGTTGCATAACGGATTGAAAAGGGTGTCGCATATGCAGGCGGTGGCTGGCGCTGCTTCCTGCGGGGAAAGTGGTGGGTTATGGGCAGGCGCAGAGCGTTTACGCTGGTCGAGCTGTTGGCGGTGATTGGGATTGTTGCAGTGCTCATTGCGATATTGTTGCCGGCGTTGAGGCGGGCGAGGGAGGCGGCGTATCGGGTGGGGTGCGCGTCGAACCTGCGGCAATTGGGGATGGCATTCATGATGTACGGCAATGAGCACAAGGGCTGGTTGCCGGCGCCGGGGTGGTGGAAGCAGGTGCGCGACGAGGATTGGATCTATTGGCAGAACGATCGCGAGGTGAAGCAGAGCCGCATTCTGAAATATCTGGGAGGGAACGTCGGTGTATTGCGGTGCCCATCGGGGGTGGTCCAGCCGGCCGATGTGTACCCGTACAGCTATGGGGTAAATGCCCTGTTGACGGGGCGGGGATGGAAGGACAATGGGGGCAAATTCACGGTCGACAACTGTAAGCTGGGGAAGGTCATTCAGCCATCACACAAGGTGATGCTGCTGGAGGAGAACAGCGAGAGGATTGACGACGGGGGATGGAAGCCGAATGAATGGCTGACGGGAAACCGATACAGCGATGTATCGATCCGGCATGACCGCGAAAGAGAGTACAGCGCCGAGGTGGAGCCTCCGTATACGGTTTCGCGAGACACGGTTGGGTGGACGAGCCGAGGCAATATCGTGTGTGTGGATGGGCATTGCGAGTTCATCGAACGCCATAGGCTGATCGGGCGGGCGGAGTATTGGTGGGATCCGAGGTATGCAGGGGGGCCGTAATGAGGGCCGGATAAAGTTTCTGAACGGTTGTTCGGGCGAGGCGGGAAAGATAACCGACCCGGCGGTCGGCATATCTATCTCCTGCAAGCCGCCCATCATATCTAATGAGCTGCAGATTCTATAGGAATTGCATACGAATCTGCAAAGCTCATATAGATGTAAGTATAATTGTTATCTTGTGTTAACGCACTTGCCGTTTGAGCGTAAAAAGGATAGCCTAGTCTTTTGTTTGACTGGAAATGGGTCCTTCAACAGAAGGAGTATGCCGTGTCGAGCCTGCAAATCCAAGTACGGATCAAGCATCAGGAAGAACTTGATCCGGATTTCGCCAACAGCATTGCCGCGCTTCCAGGCGGAGAGAACCTGTCCCGTTGTATTCAATGTGGCACCTGCAGCAGCACCTGCCCCGTGAGTCTGTACATGGACTACACGCCGCGGCGGATCATCGCGATGACCCGCGCGGGTTTTAAACAGGAAGTGCTCGCCAGCAACACAATTTGGTTGTGCGCATCGTGTTATGAATGCACGGTTGATTGCCCGCGAGAGATCAAGGTGACGGACATCATGTATGCCTTGAAGCGTCGGGCGATGGAGGAGAAGGTGTATCCGAAGCGATTTCCGACGCCCGTGTTGGCGAAGGAGTTCTTCAAGTCGGTACTTAAGACGGGTCGCAGCAACGAGGGGTTGACGGTGACGTGGATGATTCTGAAGACGGCACCACTTAACATGCTTAAACAAATGGGTTTAGGGCTTAAACTGCTGTTACGCGGGCGGATGGCTTTGGGGGTTGAGAAGATGGAAGGCGATCCGACGCAGATCCGCCGGCTGATGGAGCAGGTGGAAGTGGAAGAGAAAAAGACGCATTGAATGCGTCGGGGTAGTTGACTGGGGGCTAACGGAGAACGAGGCGCTGCCATGAGGTACCTGTATTACCCGGGCTGTTCGCTCAAAGGAACCGGCAAGGCATACGACGAGTCCTTGGTCGCGGTGTTCGACAAGCTGGGCATGGATGCGAAGGAGTTGCCTGGCTGGAACTGCTGCGGGGCGACGGCATACATGTCGGTCGATGAGACCAAGGCGTTTGCCTTGGCGGCAAGGAATTTGGCACTGGCGGAGCAGGAAAACGGGAGCGATCCGATCCACCTGATCGCGCCCTGTGCCGCGTGCTACCTCGTGCTGAACAAGGTGCAAAAGTACATGGCGGAGTACGGGCATCTGCGAGAGGTGATCGCGAACAGCCTGAAGGCGGTTGGACTGAACTATCACGGAACGGTGAAGGTTCGGCATCCGCTGGATGTGTTTGTGAACGACATCGGATTGGACAAGATCAAGGCCGCGGTGTCGCATCCGTTGAAGGGTCTGAAGGTCGCCAGCTATTACGGCTGCCAAGTGGTTCGGCCCTACGCGGAGTTTGACGATCAGTACAACCCGCAGACGATGGACCAATTGATGAACGCATTGGGTGCCGATGCGGTGGACTGGCCCCTGAAGACGCGATGCTGCGGCGGGACGCTGACCGGAACGGTCGAAGAGGCCGGCCTGCGGATGAGCTACATCTTGCTCAAGGAAGCAAGCAAGCGAGGCGCGAACATCATGGCGACCGCGTGCCCGCTCTGCCAGTTCAACCTGGAGTGTTACCAGGGAAAGATGCGGGGCACCTTCGGCGACTCGATTGACCTGCCCGTGGCGTTCTTCACACAGATCATGGGCAGGGCGTTCGGGTTGGAAGCGAAGCGCATCGGCTTGCAG
Organism: Planctomycetota bacterium; assembly: GCA_026693085.1. GTDB lineage: Bacteria > Planctomycetota > Phycisphaerae > Tepidisphaerales > Tepidisphaeraceae > JAPLNB01. Next base: position 18,010 of record JAPLNB010000190.1, read on the forward strand.
AGGCTATTTGTGCCGGTCAAAGCGGCGCCGGCAATGGCGTAAGGAGTTTGGCATGTTCATGGAGAATAAAGCTTCGGACGGCGAGCAGCCCCGCGTCGGCGTATACGTCTGTTACTGCGGGATGAACATCGCTTCGAAGGTGGATGTGGAAGCGCTTCGGCAGTTTGCCGAGAAGCTGCCCAATGTGGTGGTGTCGCGAACCTACAAGTTCATGTGCTCGGACCCCGGGCAAGAATTGATTGCACAGGACATCAAGGAGCAGAAGCTGAACCGGATCGTGGTGGCGTCGTGTTCGCCACTGCTGCACGATGCGACGTTCCGCAAGGCCTGCGCCAAGGCCGGACTGAACCCGTTCTATTTCACGATGGCCAACATCCGCGAGCAGGTGAGCTGGGTGACGGCCAACTCCGCGGCGGCGACGAAAAAGGCCAAGGCGCTGGTCGCGGCGGCGGTCGCTCGCGTTGCCATGCACGAGGCCCTGGAAAAGAAGCGCGTCCCCGTGCACGCGGACGTGATGGTCGTCGGGGCGGGGATTTCCGGCATTCACGCGGCGCTCTTGCTGGCGAATGCGGGAAAAAAAGTTTACCTGGTCGAACGCGAACCGTCGATCGGCGGCCACATGGGGCAGCTCGACAAGACCTTCCCGACCCTGGACTGCTCGGCGTGCATTCTGACGCCGAAAATGTCGGAGGTGAAGAACCATCCGAACATCACCCTCTGGACGCTCTCGGACGTGCAAGAGGTCTCCGGGTTCTCCGGAAACTTCAAGGTCAAGGTGAAACGCAACCCGCGGTTTGTGAAGCTCGAGCTGTGCGTGGCGTGCGGGCAGTGCGTCGAGGCGTGCGTCTTCAAGGAAGGACGCGTGCCGGATGAGTACAACATCGGTCTGTCGAAGCACAAGCCGATTTACATGCCGTTCCCACAGGCAACGCCCGCATCGGTTCTGATCGACCCGAATGCGTGCTTGAAGCTGTCGCGAGGCAAGTGCGCGTCGAAGTGCGTGGAGGCGTGCGATCGGGCGGCGATCGACTTCGAGCAGAAGGTCGAGTATTCCGAAGTCGAGGTTGGGGCGATCATTCTGGCGACGGGGTATCAGCTCTTCGATGCGACAAAAATGCCGGAGTATGGGTACGGAAAGTATCCGAACGTGTATACGATGATCGAACTCGAGCGGCTGGTGAACGCCGCCGGCCCGACGCAGGGCGAAATCGTGATGCGGGATGGGCGTAAGCCCAAGCGAGTCGGGATCATTCACTGCGTGGGTTCGCGAGACAAACGCCATCATCCCTACTGCTCGGGCGTCTGCTGCATGGTATCCCTGAAAATGGCCCACCTGATGCGGGAGCGTATTGATGCCGAAGTGTTCAACTTCTACATCGACATGCGGACGACCCTGAAGGGGTATGAGGAGTTCTACGATCGCGTGCTGCACGACGGGGTGAATTTTGTCCGCGGCCGCGTGGCCGAGGTCACCGACTGGGCGATGACGCCCGGCGAGGAGGGGAAACTGGTCATCCGCGTCGAGGACACGCTGATCGGTGTGGTGCGGCGGATTCCGGTGGACATGGTCGTCCTGGCGACGGCGATGGAAGCGCACGACGACGCGGACGACGTGCGGCGAAAATTCAACATCTCCTGCTCCAAGGAAGGGTGGTTCCTCGAGCGGCATCCCAAGCTCGCGCCGGTTTCGACGTTCTCCGACGGCATATTCCTGGCGGGCGTTTGCCAGGGGCCGAAGGACATTCCGGAATCGGTCGCGCAGGCGGGAGCCGCGGCGGCCGAGGCGCTGTCGCTGGTGGACAAGGGTTTTGTCGAGATCGAGCCGAACAGCGCGTGGATCGACGCCGACACCTGCAGCGGGTGCAAAACGTGCATTCCGCTCTGCCCGTATCACGCAATTTCACGGGACGAGCAGAAGAAGGTGGCGGTGGTGAACGAGGCGCTGTGCAAAGGCTGCGGAACGTGCGTCGGCGCGTGCCCGTCGGGGTCAGCACAGCAGAAGTTGTTCACCGACCAACAGTTACATCAGGAAATCGAAGGGGTGCTGAATTATGTCTAACCTAAGTCTACCCCAGGCGGCAGCGGGCAACGGCGGATTTGAGCCCCGGATTGTCGCGTTCTTCTGCAACTGGTGCACCTACACGGCCAGCGACCTCGCGGGCATCTCGCGGATGACCTATGCCCCCAACACGCGGGTCATCCGCGTGATGTGCAGCGGGCGAATTGAGCCGCAGTTGATCCTGGCGGCCCTGCGGAAGGGCGCTGACGGGGTCCTGATCGGCGGATGCCATCCCGGCGACTGCCACTACCAGGTGGGCAACTACAAGTGCCTGCGCCGGTTCAAGCTGCTCAAGAGGTACTTCGAGCAGATGGGGATTGAGCCCGAGCGCGTGCGCCTGGAATGGATCGCCGCCTCCGAAGGCGACAAGGTGCAGAAGGTGACCAACGAGATGGTCGAGCAGGTCCGCAAACTTGGGCCGCTCAATCTGGCCGAAGCACCGAAGCCGCATCATCAGGCGGCCGCGTGTGCGGTCGCTGCTGAAGGAGCCGTGTCATGAGCAAACCGAAAGCCGGATTTTACTGGTGTGCGTCCTGCGGCGGATGTGAAGAGTCCGTGGTCGACTTGGCCGAGGACCTCATCGCCGTGGTCACCGCCATCGATTTTGTCTTCTTCCCCTGTGCGATGGATTTCAAACGCGAGGACGTGGAAGCGATGAAAGACGGCGAGATTGCCGTCTGTTTCATCAACGGCGCCGTCCGCTCCTCCGAGCAGTTTGAAATGGTCGAGCTGCTGCGGAAGAAGTCGCAGCTCATCATCGCGTACGGAAGCTGTGCGCACATGGGCGGGATTCCGGGTCTGGCAAACCTGTACGACCTGGAATCGATCCTCAAGCGCGTGTACACCGAGACGGAGAGCACGGACAACCCGTCGGGAACCCGGCCACTGCCCCAGACCACCGTGCCCGGCGGGAAATTGACGCTGCCGACGCTGGATGAGAGTGTGAAGTCGCTCGACCAGGTGATTCCGGTGGATTATTACATCCCTGGCTGTCCGCCCCCGACGCCATTGCTGAAGGCGGCGGTCGAGGCGGTGCTGTCGGGCAAGCTGCCCCCGAAGGGGACGGTGCTGGCGCCGGATATCGCGCTGTGTAAGGAATGCCCGCGGATTGACTCCAAGCCCGAGGACCTGGCGATCAAGGCCTTCAAGAGGCCGCACGAGATCGACATCGACCCAGAAAAGTGTCTGTTGGCCCAGGGTCTCTTGTGCCTGGGTCCTGGGACACGGTCGGGCTGCGGGGCGGCGTGCATCAAGGGCAACATGCCATGCACCGGTTGCCTGGGTCCGGTGAGCCGGGTCCACGATCACGGCGGGGCGACCATGGCGGCGCTGGCGTCGCTGCTGGAGGCGACTGAGGAAGACCAGATTGTCTCGGCGATCGAGAGCGTCCCGGACCCCGTGGGGACGTTTTACCGCTATGGGGTCCCCGGGTCGCTGCTGTTCCGGAAACACACGACCTCTGGAAATGGAGGCCACTAACTATGTCTCGCCATATCACCGTTGATCCAATTTCGCGGCTGGAAGGCCACGGCAAGATCGACATTATTCTGAACGACGCCGGCGATGTGGAGCGCGCTTATCTCCAGATCCCCGAGCTGCGCGGCTTCGAAAAGTTCGCCGAAGGACGACAGGTCGAAGACATGCCCCAGATCACCTCACGCATCTGCGGCGTCTGCCCCATGGCCCACCACATGGCCGGCACCAAGGCGGTCGACGGCGTCTACGGCGTGCAGCCGACCGCGACTGGGCGATTGATCCGCGAACTGGCCTACAACACCTTCATGTTCGAAGATCACGCGTTGCACTTCTATTACCTGGGCGGCCCGGACTTCATCGTCGGGCCCGATGCGCCCAAGGCCCAGCGGAACATCGTCGGAGTCCTCGGCAAAGTCGGCCTCGAAGTCGGCAAAAAAGTCATCGCCATGCGCCGCGAGGCGAGGGACATGATGACGCTGCTGTGCGGCAAGGTGATTCACCCCGTGTTCGGGCTGCCGGGAGGCGTATCCAAGCGGATCAGCGCTGATGAGCAGAAAAAAGCGATTGAGATCTCGGAAAAAGCGGTGGAATTCGGGCAGTTTACGCTCCAGGTGTTCCACGACATCGTCCTGAAGAACCAGCAGTACGTGGATGCGATCCGCTCGGATGCCTATACGCACAAAACCTACTACATGGGCATGGTCGACGAGAAAAACCAGGTGAACTTCTATGACGGCATGCTCCGGGTGGTCGCACCGGATGGCAAGGAATTCCTGAAGTTCAAGCCGGCGGAGTATCTCAAGCACATCGCGGAGCATGTCGAACCCTGGAGCTATATTAAGTTCTGCTATCTCAAGGCGATCGGGTGGAAGGGCTTTGAGGAAGGCCCGCAGAGCGGTGTGTATTCGGTGGCGCCGTTGGCGCGGCTCAATGTGGCCGACGGGATGCCGACGCCAAAGGCCAATGAAGCCTATCAGCAGTTCTTCAGCGTGCTTGGGAAGAAGCCGGTGCATCATACCCTGGCCAACCATTGGGCGCGGGTGATTGAGCTGCTGTGCGCGGCCGAGATGATGCTGGAGCAGGCCAAGAATCCCGCCTTGACAGATGCGAAGATCCGAAACATCCCGATGACGACCCCGACGGAAGGCGTGGGCGTGGTCGAAGCGCCGCGCGGAACCCTGTTCCATCACTATTGGACCGATAAGAAGGGCGTTGTCACCAAGGCGAACCTGATCGTGGCGACGCAGAACAACGCAGCCCGGATTGCGATGTCCGTGGATCGGGCCGCGAAGAGCCTGATCAAGGCCGGTAAGGTCAATGACGGGATCCTGAACCGGATTGAGATGGCCTTCCGGGCATACGACCCGTGCCATGGTTGTGCGACCCACGCGCTGCCAGGCGACATGCCGCTGGTGGTGCGGGTCTATAATCCGCAGCACGAGTTGGTGCAGGAGATTCGCCGGGACATGCAGAGAGCCTCATGACAAAAACGTTGGTGTTGGGGCTGGGTAACGAGATCCTGGCGGACGATGCGGTCGGGGTTCTGGTTGCCCGACAACTCAAGGACGAATTTGCAGGGCGCGCGGATGTTATCTCGTGCGCCCTGCATGGTTTGGCGCTATTGGAGTTGTTCATCGGCTATGAGCGGGCGATCCTGATTGATGCGATTCAGACCGGGAAGAACCCGCCAGGAACGATCATGGAGCTGCGCGGGGAGGATTTGGATAAGGTATACGCGCCATCGCCGCATTATGCCGGGGTGCCGGAGATGCTGGAACTGGCGGAACAGTTGGAGCTCGATTTTCCCAAGGAGTTTCGAATTTTCGCCGTGGAGGTGGGGGACATGCGCACGATTGGCGGACCGGTGACGGCGGCGGTGGCGGCGGCGATCCCGGCGGTCTGTGAGCGGGTGAAGGCGGTGATGTAAGGGATGGGATTGGGATTTCGGGGGGGCTGTGCGAGTTTTGGGCGGATAATCTGGGGCGGGGTTGTGTTGGGGGCTGGGCGTTGAGGTTGTTGCGGACGAGGCTGGCGAGGGAATGCGTCGTGGCATCGTATCGACAGGTGTACGTATGGTTTATGAAGTGCAAGCGAGGTGCATCATGTGCCGATGAAGGGCGTGGCGGCGGGCTTTGGGGTGGGGTGATGGCGTGGACCTAGTGAGTGCATCAGGGACGAACAAGGATTCGACGGAAGCGATATTAAAGGACTTATGAGTCCTTTGATCTTGCTGGCGTCAGGCAGATATGGTACGATCATGGAACTTAGTGAAATTTTTCACATAATAGGTGAATGGTTTCACGAATAGCTGTGAAGCATCGCGTGTGTTGTAGAGCGTTGGTGAGTTGGTCGCAGGAGATGTCATGACGGCACCACCGAAAGCGAATGGGAACGGGAACGGCGGCGAGCCGCTGGATCTGAGCCAGTTGGACCCGATCCTGGACGAGTTCAAGGGGCACAAGGACGCGGTCATTCCGATCCTGCAGCGCACGCAGGACACCTTGGGGTATTTGCCCCGGGAGGCGCTGAAGTACATCTCGGTCAAAGCGCGGATTCCATTGAACCAGTTGTACGGGGTGGCGACGTTTTATACGCAGTTTCATCTGAAGCGGCGGGGGCGGCACCTGGTCAGGATCTGTGACGGGACCGCGTGTCATGTGCGAGGGGCGCCCAAGAACATCGATGCGATGGAGAAAGGCCTGGGCCTGGCGGCGGGGGCGACGACGCCCGATTACAGGCTGACGTTCGAGATTGTGTACTGCCTGGGGTCATGTGGCCTGGCGCCCGTGGCGTTGGTAGATGAGAAGGTGTACGGGCAGTTGGCGCCCCAAGTGCTCGTTGAGCGGCTGAAGGCGCTTCCCTAGAGCGGCTGCCGACCGATGACGGCGGCTAATGCTGGCCCTGAAGGTTCCGGGATTTGGAGAGAGGCATGGCGAAGCTCAAAAACTTACAGGAACTGACGCGCGTGCGGGAACAGGCCAAACGCGACATCAAGTTGCGCCAGGACACCGGCACGACCATTTACATCGGGATGGGGACCTGCGGCATTGCCGCCGGTGCCCGAGAGACGATGCTCGCGATCGAACAGGAATTGGCCAAGCGCCAGATCGATGCGCACCTGACCACTGTGGGCTGCATCGGCATGTGCATCAAGGAGCCGCTGGTGGATATCCAGCAGGCCGGCAAGTCGCACGTGCTGTATGCGAACGTGAAGCCGGAGATGGTGCCGCGCTTGATCGGCGAGCACCTGATCAAGGGCGAGCCCGTGACCGAGTGGGTCATTTGCCGGATGCCGGTTGAGTAATTCCTCGAGCCGCTTAGGGCGGCAGGTGATACGATGAGCGGTGTTAAAGGTAACGAAACTCCGGCGGCGCAAGGCGACGAGCAGTACCGCGCGAAGGTGGAGGTTTGCGGTGCGGGGCGGTGCGGCGATGGGAACGAAGCGAAGGTCTTGCACGCCTTCGAGTCGGAGCTGCAACGTCGCGGAATGACGCAGGAGATCAAACTGATCACCGGGCCATGCCGCGGGCTATGCCGGTTTGGGCCGACCGTGGTGATTTATCCGGAGGGGATTCTCTATTGCCGCGTGAGGCCGGACGATGTGCCGGAACTGATCGAGGACACCTTGAACGACGGACATGTGGTGAAGCGGCTGACCTACCAGGAGCCGCTCGAACTGCAGGTGTTGCCGCTCTACAAGGACCTGCCGTTTTTCAGCAAGCAGGTCCGGATCGCGCTGCACAACTGCGGCATGATCGATCCGGAAAAAATCGACGAGTACATTGCGCGCGACGGGTATCGAGCGCTGGGAAAGGTATTGACGGAGATGTCGCCGGACGATGTGATCCGGGAGGTGAAGGAATCCGGGTTGCGCGGCCGTGGTGGCGCCGGATTCCTGACGGGCTTGAAGTGGGAGCTTTGCCGGAAGTCGCCGGGGACGGTCAAATATGCGATCTGCAACGCCGACGAAGGCGATCCGGGCGCGTTCATGGATCGGTCGATATTGGAGAGCGATCCCCACAGCGTGGTGGAAGGAATGGCGATCGCGGGGTATGCGATGGGCGCGACCAGGGGGTATGTGTATTGCCGCGAGGAGTACCCGCTGGCGATCCAGCGCGTGCAGTCGGCCATTACGCAGGCACATGAACTGGGGCTGCTGGGTGAGAAGATTCTCGGCAGTGAGTTCAGCTTTGACATTGAGATTAAAGAAGGCGCGGGGGCGTTTGTCTGCGGCGAGGAGACGGCGTTGATCTCGTCGATCGAGGGTCGCCGAGGCGAGCCGAGGCCCAGGCCGCCCTTCCCGGCGGTGAGCGGATTGTTCGGCAAGCCCAGCAACATCAACAACGTCAAGAGCTACGCGATGACCCCGCAGATCGTCTTGAACGGGGCCAAATGGTTTGCGGGGATCGGAAGCCCCAAGTCCCCAGGGACCGCGATCTTTGCGCTGACCGGAAAGGTGATTAACACCGGCCTGATCGAAGTGCCGATGGGGATTCCTCTCGGCGACATCATCTTCGATGTCGGCGGTGGCTTGCCGAAAGGCAAGGTGTTCAAGGCCGTGCAGACGGGCGGGCCCTTGGGCGGGTGCTTGCCGGCGTCGAGCTTGAACACCCCCGTGGATTTTGACTCGCTGCAGGCGGCCGGCGCGGTCATGGGCTCCGGCGGCATGATCGTCGTGGATGACGACACCTGCATGGTCGAGTTTGCAAAATATTTCTTGATGTTTGCGGCGGCCGAATCGTGCGGAAAATGCGTGCCGTGCCGCGTGGGCGGGCAGAGACTGCTCGAGGCCTTGGAGCGGATCAGCTCGGGGAACGGGTCGAACAAGGATTTGCAGATCATCAAGGAAGTCTCCAACAACATGATGACGTCGTCCCTGTGCGGGCTTGGCCAGCGGACGCCGGGGCCTGTGATGGCGTCGCTTCGGTTCTTCATGGACGAGTTCAGGCAGCACATTGACGACAAACTCTGCATCGCGGGGCAGTGCAAGCCGCTCGTGCGGGCGAAGTGTATTAATACCTGCCCCGCGGGCGTCGATACGCCGGCCTATCTGGCTCTGGTTGCCCAGGGGCGGTTCACCGAAGGGCTGGAGATCCATCGGCAGCGCAATCCGTTCCCCATGATCTGCGGGCGGGCGTGCCCGGCGTTTTGTGAGACCAAATGCAGGAGGGGTGAGATTGATACCCCGGTGGCCATCCGGCATGTGAAGCGGTTCATGGCGGACCATGAGCTGAAGACGCCCTGGACGCCCATGCCGCTGGGGACTGAGCAGACTCGCAAACTTGCGTTGGGGAAGAAGATCGCGGTGATCGGGGCGGGGCCGGCGGGGCTGACCGCGGCACTGAGGTTGGTCCAGTATGGCTACAAGGTGACGCTGTTTGAGAAACTGCCCGCGCCGGGAGGGATGCTTAGCTGGGCGATTCCCGAGTATCGGCTGCCGCGCGACATGCTGTTCATGGAGATCGAGAACATCCTGCGAGCCGGCGTCGAGCTGCAATGCGGCCAAATGCTGGGCAAGGACTTCACGATCGAAGATCTGATCGAGCGGCAGGGATTCAATGCGGTGGTGCTGGCGATCGGCGCGCACAAAAGCCGGAAAATGGGCATTCCGGGGGAGGACAAAAGCGGCGTCATCAACGGCATCGACTTCCTGCGCGAAGTGGCGACCGAAGCGACGATGAAGGCTCTCGGCCACCAGATGCACGGGGACGTGCCGGAACTCAAAGGCAAACGCGTCGGCATCATCGGTGGCGGCGACGTCGCGATCGACGCGGCCCGGGTCGCGCTGCGAATGGGCGCCCGCGAGGTCCACGTAATGTACCGCCGGACGGGCGATGACATGCCCGCCACGCATCTGCCCGAGGAGATCGACGCGGCGCTGGATGAAGGCGTACGCATCCACACCCTCGTGAACCCCATTGAGGTCTTGGGCGATGCGGCCGTGATCGGTGTTCGCCTGCAGCGGCAGCGCCTGGCGGATTTCGATAATTCGGCCAGGCGTAAGCCGGTCCCGATGGAGGCGGATGCCTACACCCTGAATTTGGATTTCCTGATCCCGGCGATCGGGCAGGTGCCGGATCTGACGTGGATGAGCCAAAGTACGCAGATTGAGGTGATCCGAAGCCAGACGTTTGTGGTGAACGAGGCGCTGGCGACCAGCCGCCCAGGCGTGTTTGCGGCCGGAGATGCGGTCACGGGCCCCGCGACGATCGTGCAGGCAATTGCGCACGGAAACCGGGTGGCGGTGGCGATTGACCACTGGCTGCGGACGGGGAAAACGACTCATCCGCACTTTGAAACGCCGCGGCATGACGTGGCGGCCGAGCATCGGCTGGAGGACTACGCCACTGCGAAGCGACCTGAGATTCCGAAGCTGCCCTTGGGCGAACGCGACGGAAATTTCCGCGAGGTGGAGCTTGGCCTGTGTGAGCAGGCGGCGTGCGATGAGGCGAAGCGCTGCCTGCGGTGTGATCTGGAATGGCTGGATGTGATGGGCAAGCCGCGGCCGTCGGGTAAGCAAGTCAGCGTTGCGGTGAAGTAGGTTGATTTGAAGGCAAACGACGCGGCACTGCGGGCCGCAACGAAACGGTAAGCAAGCGGGGGTGGATTCGATGGAGCTGAATATGGTTGCTGCTCCGGTTGTGAATATAACGGTCAATGGCAAGGCGATTTCGGCGCGGCCTGGTCAAACGGTGCTGCAGGCGGCCGCTGACGCGGGAATTGAGATCCCGGCGTTGTGCAATCATCCGCATTTGAGGCCCGAAGGGTCTTGCCGCGTGTGCCTGGTCGAGATCGAGAAGCAGCGGACGCTCCAGCCGGCGTGCACCTTCCCCGTGGCCGACGGAATGGTGGTGCAAACGGAGTCGGCGAAAGCCGTAGAGTCGCGGAAAATGGTCCTGCAGATGATATTCTCGGAACGCAGCCACTACTGCATGTATTGCCAGATGAGCGGGACGGCCCAGAGCACCGACTGCGAGCTTCAGAAGCTCGGGTATCGGTATGGCCTGAACCACTGGTCCTACGGGCCGAACTATGCCAAGAACTGGCCGATCGACGCGACGCGGACCCACTTTGTCATGGACCACGCGCGGTGCATCTTGTGCCGGCGGTGCGTGCGGGCGTGCCAGCAGATCGCGGCGAATCACACCCTGGGCGTCCAGCAACGCGGATTTAAGACGATGATCTGCGCCGATGACAATGTACAGTTCGGCGAGTCATCGTGCGTGTCGTGCGGAACCTGTTTGCAGGTTTGCCCGACGGGGGCGCTGGCCGATCGGCGAAGCGCTTACCGGGGGCATGAGTCGGAAGTGACCCGCACAAAGGCGGTCTGCCTGGGGTGCTCGGTCGGGTGCGGGATCGAAGCGATTACGCGCGACAATCAACTGCTGCGGGTGGAAGGGGATTGGAAGGCCGGCAACGAGGGGATGCTTTGCTCGGTGGGGCGGTTCGACGTAGTCGAGCCGAAGCCGGTGCGGATCATGTGGCCGATGGTCCGGACCGATGGACGCCTGGTCGAGACGAGCTGGGACAAGGCACTGACCTTTGCCGCCGGCAAGTTCCGCCAGGCCCACCGCGTGGCGGGCTTGGCGTCGCCCAGGCTGCCCAACGAGGCACTGGCGGCGTTTGCCTGCTTCTTCCATGAAGTGCTCATGAGCAACGAGGTCGGGCTGCTCTATGGCGAAGATCCGCCCCTGGAGCTGGGCCAGCCGGCCGTGCTGCATGACGTGGCGGCGTCGGACTGCATTGTCATCATCGCCGGGAATCCGATGAAGCAGCAGAAGGTGGTCGGACACCTGATCAAGCGGGCGTATGACAACGACGCCAGGATCATCGTCGTCAACGATCGCCCGACAGAGCTGGATTCCTACGCGCATCTGCGACTGCAATTGCAGGATGTTTCGTACCACGGCGAGTCGCCGTTCGAGCAACTGAAGAACACGTATCACCTGCGCGGGACCGGTGTGTCGCAATTGAAGGCCGCGGTCGAAGCGGCGCAGCGGCCCGTGGTGTTGTACGGCGGCGGCCTGACAACCACCGTTTATGCGGCCCTGAGGGCGCTGCCGGCCAAGGTTCATTTCCTGCCCCTGATCAACGGAACGAATGCGGCAGGCGCCGCGAGGCTGGGTTTGCGGCCCAGGCCGGTCCATGGCGAGGCGTTGTACGTGATGGTCGGCGACGACCTGCCGGACGGGATGGTGCTCCCGCACCGCCAGTTCACCCTGGTGCAGTCGGCGTATCGGTCGGCGTGGACAGAGTCCGCGGACGTGGTGCTGCCCGCGATGATCTGGGCAGAAATGAAGGGCCACATGATCAACATCGAGGGACGCAGCCTGCCGGTGGCGCCCCTGCTTGTCGCGCCAAAGTCCGTTCATGCCTGCTGGGAGACGCTGCTGCAGTTGTCCATGCGGATCGGGTACTCGCTGAGCTTTGACGAAATCTCGGATATTTCCAAGGCCGTTGTTTAGCGGTCTAAGGAGTTGCGTGTCATGCCAACGAAGGTAACGGTGGCGAGCGACTGGCTGGCGGGTTGTGCCGGATGCCACATGTCGCTCCTGGACATCGACGAGCGCCTGGTGACTTTGCTCCAGCACGCGACGCTGTTGTCTACGCCCATCACCGATCTGAAGCACCCGCCGGACACCGGTGTCGATGTGGGCATCCTGGAAGGCGCGGTAAACAACTCGGCCAACGAAGCAGTTGCCAAGCAGATGCGCCAGCGGTCCAAAATCCTCATCGCGATGGGCGATTGCGCGGTGTTCGGCGGGATTCCAACCATGCGCAACTGCCCGAAGCTCGAAGCGTGTCTGCGGCGAGCGTATATCGAGACCGAGAGCACCGTGGACGGACGGATACCGGATGATCCGGAACTGGCTGTAATGCAGGAGACGCGGCCGCTCGACCAGGTCGTCGATGTGGACATTTACCTGCCGGGGTGTCCGCCGCCCGCGGATGCGATCTTTTACCTGTTGACGGAGCTGGTGGCGGGGCGCAAACCGCAATTGACCGGCAAGTATCTTGACTGGCACTAGATGATTTAGGAGAGTCCGATGGGCCGAATGATCACGATCGAGCCTGTGACCCGAATTGAAGGCCACGCGAAGGTGACCATTCACCTCGACGACGCCGGCAACGTCGAAAAAGCCCGCTTCCACGTGAACGAATTCCGCGGCTTCGAAAAGTTCTGCGAGGGCCGCCTGTTTTATGAGATGCCGCAGATCACCGAACGCATCTGCGGAATCTGCCCCGTGAGCCATCACCTGGTGTCGGTCAAGGCATGTGATGAGATCCTGGGCGTCGAGGTGCCCCGAACGGCCAAGCTGTTGCGCGAGTTGATGCACATGGGGCAGACCATCCAATCGCACTCAATGCACTTCTTCGAGCTGGCTGGGCCGGATCTCCTGCTGGGCTTTGATGCCGACCCCGCGATTCGGAATGTGGTGGGGGTCATTCAGGCTGATGCCCAGCTCGCGCTGAAAGCCGTGACCCTGCGGAAATTCGGGCAGGAAATCATCTCTCGCTTAGGCGAGCGCCGGGTGCATCCGATCTTCGCCGTGCCCGGCGGAGTGAACAAGGCGCTGCCGGCGGCCGATCGGGATGCAATCCTCTCGCAGATCGCGACCATGATCGCCTACGTCCAGGACGGGCTGGCGGTGATGAAGGCGTGGATGGAAAAGCATCAGCAGGAAGTGGAGACTTTCGCGGCGTTCCCGACGGCCTATCTCGGGATGGTCGGCAAGGACAATTCGCTGCAACTTTATGATGGCCAAATGCGGCTGGTCGACGCCCATCGCAAGGAGATCGATCGGTTTGACGGGCGAAAATACCTCGATTACATCGCGGAGCATGTCGAGTCGTGGTCGTATTTGAAATTCCCGTATTACAAGAAGCTTGGCTGGCCGAATGGAGTCTATCGAGTCGGGCCGCTGGCGAGGTTGAACGCGGCCGATCGCATCGATACGCCCCTGGCGCAGAAGGAGTTTGAGATATTCCGGCAGGTTCGCGGCGGAAAGGTGCTCGATGGGTCCCTCTATTACCACTATGCCCGGCTGATCGAGGACCTGTACTGTGTCGAGCGGACGCAGCAGCTTCTGGAGCACCCGGAGATCCTTTCGATGCAGATTCACACGGCGGGGCGGGTGACCAACCGCCAAGGCGTTGGAGTGATCGAAGCCCCGCGAGGGACACTGTGGCATCAGTATTGGGTCGATGAGCACGGGCAGTTGGAGAAGGTCAACCTCCTCGTGGCGACGGGCAATAACAATTACGCGATGAGCCGTGCGGTCGAAGAGGTGGCCAAGGCCTATGTGAAAGGCCCAGAGGTCAGCGAAGGAGCGCTCAACCGCGTAGAGGCGGCTATCCGGGCGTATGATCCCTGTCTGTCGTGCTCGACCCATGCGCTGGGCCGGATGCCGATCGACCTGGCGGTGTATGACCCGGCCGGGAAACAGGTGAATCGCAAACGCCGCGGGCAGTGATCGACTATTTCGACTGAACCGCCGGCGCGTCCTTGGCCAAGGCATCGACCCGGCGGTCGATGAACCAGATCGATGCCAACGCGATGGCGGTGAGGATCGTGTACGCGGCAATCTTGCGCCACAGCGGCCAACGACGCTGTGCCCGCAGGTCGGCCGGGGCGGCTGTCGAGCTTGGGGAGTGTTCTTTCATGGCAATGGGCCGACCGGACGCGCGGGCTGCGTGCTGGCGGCGACATCGATCTCCTTGTCTTTCGGCGGTGAGCCGTTGAGCAGCAGCGGCGCGACGTAACCCCGGGAAAAGCGCGTCCCCAGGGCGCTGATGTGACTGCCGGCGCTGCCGTATTCGCGCAGCCAGACCAGTTTGTACGGTTGGGCGATCAGCTTCTTGTACTGCTCGGCGTCCGCGGTGTCCGGTTTAACGAAACCGTTCAGGCCGGCGGCCTCGACCCGCTGGCCGTCGATTGTGCCGAAGAGCTTCGTCCCGGTGCCGAGAACGATCTGGTCGTATTCGCTCGAGAAAACGTAGGCCTTCTTGTTCACGTGCCGAAGAGCCTTGGTCAGGTTGTAGTCCGGGCAAAGGGCCGGGGCGAACAGCAGCACGTAATCCACCTTCACCTCATCGGGCAACAGTTCCAGCGCCCAGACCGCCAAGCCGCACCCGCCCGAGTGGCTCGTCATGTAGATCGGCGTGTTTGGATGGGCGCGAAACTGGCCGGCGAGCTTGTCGGCGATTTTGCGGGCTTCCGTTTCGTGCCGCTCGCGGCCTTGAAGCGCCTCGATGCCGATCTGCCCGCCCGTCCAGTCGTAGAATTCGACGTCGGCCTTGAAGCCGCCCTGCGCCAGGCCGTCGATCAGCGTGTGATCGCATATCCGCTCGCCGCCGATGCCGTTGAGGTGAAGCAGATACGGTCTCGCGGCTGGCGGCCGCGCGGCCCCGGCGAGCAGCACCCAAGCGGCGAAAAGCAAAACGTATCTCATGAAACGAATGGCTGCGGTCTGCTTTAACGTCATGAATACCGTCCCTGTGCTTCAGTGCGCCTGGCTCCTCCCGGGTTCCGGTATTCTAGGGACGGGGAGTTCGCGGGGGAAGCCCCTTTGTCGCCAGGGTCGGCTGCCCGCTGCTGCTGTTGGTTCCCAGGTGGCTTCCGTGCCGGTCCTGATCCATCAAGCCTGGGGTCGCTTTTCAGCGGCTACAATGGGGTAGACTATCCCGGCGATGATGGCGCCGACGATGGGCGCCACCCAGAAGGCCCAGAGCTGCTGAAGCGCCCATGACTCGGCGAACAGCGCCGGGCCGGTGCTGCGGGCAGGGTTCACCGACAGATTGGTCACGGGGATGCCGATCAGGTGGATCAAGGTCAGCGCCAGCCCGATCGCGATCGGCGCAAAACCTGCCGGTGCGCGGGAATCGGTCGAGCCGAGGATGATCATCAGGAACATGAACGTCAGGACGATCTCGGCGAGCAGCGCGGATGACATTGCATATCCGCCGGGCGAATGCGCGCCATAGCCATTCGATGCAAAACCACCCGCGACAAAGCCGGGCTTGCCGCTGGCGATCAGGAAGAGCACGCCGGCCCCTATCACGCCGCCAACGACCTGCGCGACAATGTACGCGACGACCTCCTTCCAGGGGAATCGCCTTCCGACGGCAAGCCCGACCGTCACCGCGGGGTTGAGGTGGCAGCCGGAGATGTGGCCGATTGCGTAGGCCATCGTCAGGACCGTCAGGCCGAACGCCAACGCCACCCCAACAAACCCGATGCCCAGCCCCGGAAACGCCGCCGCCAGGACGGCGCTGCCGCATCCCCCAAAAACAAGCCAGAATGTTCCAACGCACTCCGCGGCAAGACGATTTTGCAGAGACATACGAATCTCCTTTTCTTGTGACATGCCGTGACCGGACAACTCTGTTTTCGCCCGATGTGAATGCCATTCAATATGGCGGGCGACCTCATAATTATAGGCGACGTGCCCGAATATGAGCAATATTGCCAGTCACAATATTCGAGATGCGGCGCAGATCATGCGCGTGCCGTGGCGCCAATCGCGAAACGATTGGCGGATCGCGCCGCGAGGCGGCAGGCCATGCCCGTCGATTTGGCCTCCGCCGCATTGACGTTGCCGCCGGTCCGTCTAAACTGCCAGTTCCATCTACGGGCAGTAGTACGGATATTGGTCATAATGGATATCTATGCCAGTTCCCATTCCCCTTTCCCAGCCGGACATTACGCGACGTGAGATCGATGCGGTCGTTGACGTGCTCAGCACGCCGACGCTCTCGATCGGACCGAAAATCGAAGAATTTGAAGCCATGTGCGCCAAACTCGTCGGCCGGCGGCATGCCATCGGCGTGTCGTCCGGAACTGCCGGGCTCCACTGCGCCATGATCGCGGCGGGCGTCGGGCCCGGCGATGACGTCATCACCACGCCGTTCTCTTTCGTCGCGTCCACCAATTGTATTCTGTACGTCGGAGCCAACCCCGTCTTTGTCGATATCGATCCGAAAACGCTCAACATCGACCTGGAAAAGCTCGCGCCGGCTGTGACGCCAAAAACCAAGGCGATCGTCGCCGTCGAGGCCTTCGGACACCCGGGCGGCATGGTCAAGATCGAGCAGTTTGCCCAGAAACAAGAGCTGATTCTGATCGAAGATTCCTGCGAAGGCTTCGGCGGCCGCACCGGCAAACGCATGATCGGCTCGTTCGGGCGCGCGGCCGTCTTTGGCTTCTATCCCAACAAGCAGATCACCACCGGCGAAGGCGGCATGATCGTTACCGATGACGAGCGCTTTGCGATGACCTGCCGAGCCCTGCGCAACCAGGGCCGCGAGGGCATGGCCTGGCTGTCCCACGAGCGGCTTGGGTACAACTACCGCCTCAGCGAGATCAACGCGGCCATGGGAGTCGCCCAGATGCAGCGCCTCGATGAGCTTCTCGATAACCGCCGCCGCGTGGCGCACCATTACATCGACCGCCTGATGACCAGCCGATATCTCATCCTCCCCACGATCCCCGACGACACTGCCATGAGCTGGTTCGTCTTTGTCGTGCGCCTGTGCGATCTATTTGACTCCGAGACGCGCGACAACATCATCAAAGAGCTGCGAACCGAGGGCATCGGATGCAGCAATTACTTTCCGCCGATCCACGTTCAGCCCTACATCGCCAAGCAGTTCGGCTACAAAACCGGGGATTTCCCCGTGTGCGAATATGTGGCCGCCAGGACGCTGGCGCTGCCGTTCTTCGGGAAAATCACCAACAGGCAGATCGATAGCGTCTGTGAAACGTTGGAAGCGATATTGGAGAGGGTGCTGCTGGGGAAGAAAGACCGGTTTTAGTTGTCTGTGACTTGTTATTTGCTATTGGCGGGGAGCACCATGAAGACGCCAAATCCGGGTTCGGTGATGGGGGGTTGGTAATCGCGCAGGCCGGCGGGGCGGGCGAGGGCGCACTTGTCCCGACGCAAATGCCAAACGGTGCCGTTGACAAACGCGGGAACGCGAGCTAATATAGTTCGTCGGTTGGCGAAATAACGAGGAATCAACATGCGGCAGTTTCTGGCAATTACGGGTGCCCTGGCGGACGAAGGCCGGGTCAGAACGCTGCTGGCGTTGCACCGCCGTGAGCTGTGCGTCTGTCAGATCACCGAGCTGCTGAAGCTGGCGACCTCCACCGTTTCCAAACACATCTCCATTCTCCGCCACGCCGGGCTTGTGGAGGTTCGCAAGGACGGCAGGTGGATTTACTGTCGCCTGTCCGATCGCCAACCCAGCGCCATGGCCCGCCAGGCGATGCAGTGGGTCCAGACGTCGCTGCAACGCGACCCGCGGGCCAGGGACGACCAGAAACGCCTGAAAGCGATTCTGAAGGAAGATCCGGAGGATATATGCCGACGTCAGATGGGAAAATCGCCGTGCTGTTCCTCTGCTCGGGAAACTCCTGCCGCAGCCAGATAGCCGAGGGCTGGTCTCGGCAACTCAAAAGCGACGCGATCGAGCCTTACTCGGCCGGCATCGAGGTCCATGGGCTGAATCCCAATGCGGTCAAGGTGATGGCCGAGGCGGGTGTCGATATCTCGCGGAACAGGTCCAAGCATGTGGATCAGCTCAACGGTGTTCGCTTTGATTACGTCGTGACGGTTTGCGACAACGCCAGTGAGAGCTGCCCCGTCTTTCCAGGCCATGCAAAGGTGCTGCACGTGCCGTTCGACGATCCGCCGAGGTTGGCCCGGAGCGCAAGAAACGAAGAAGAGGCCCTGTCGCATTATCGGCGGGTGCGGGACGAAATCCGCGCATTCGTCGTGACGTTGCCGGAATGCCTGCTCAAACTGAGGTGAACGAATGTCGCGTGGAATCGCTGGAAAACTGGCATTTCTCGATCGCTACCTGACGCTCTGGATCTTCCTGGCGATGGCGGCCGGCGTCATGCTCGGCCGCTATGTGCCCGGCATCCCCGACGCCATCAACGCGTTCGCCATCGGAACGACCAGCATTCCCATCGCCGTCGGACTGATCCTCATGATGTATCCGCCGCTCGCGAAAGTGAAGTATGAGGAATTGCCCGATGTCTTCCGCAACACGCGAATCCTCGGCCTGTCGCTGGTGCAAAACTGGATCATCGGCCCCGTGCTGATGTTCGGCCTGGCCGTGCTCTTCCTCCACAACTATCCGGAATACATGATCGGCCTGATCCTGATCGGCCTGGCGCGGTGCATCGCGATGGTCATCGTCTGGAACGACCTGGCCAAGGGCGATACCGAATACGCCGCCGGACTCGTCGCCTTCAACAGCATCTTCCAGGTCTTGTTCTTCAGCGTCTACGCGTGGCTGTTCATCAAGGTGATCCCGCCCATGCTCGGGCTGAACCTCGGCAACGTCGATCTGTCACGAATCACGATGGCCAGCATCGCCCGGAGCGTGTTCATCTACCTGGGCATCCCCTTCATCGCAGGCATGGTGACACGATTTGTCCTGCTCAAAGCCAAGGGCCGCCAGTGGTATGAAAAGTCGTTCATCCCGAAAATCAGCCCCATCACGCTCATTGCCCTGCTCTTCACGATCGTCGTGATGTTCAGCATCCAGGGCAAAAGGATCATTGCCGACCCGATGAGCGCGGTGATGATCGCGGTGCCGCTGCTGATCTACTTCATCGTGATGTTTCTAGGCAGCTTCTGGATGGGCCGCCGGCTGGGGTCGGATTACCCGAAGACGGCCACGATCGCCTTCACCGCGGCCAGCAACAACTTCGAGCTGGCGATCGCGGTGGCCGTGGCCGTGTTCGGAATCAACCACGGCGCGGCATTCGCCGCCGTGATCGGACCGCTCGTCGAGGTGCCCGTGCTGATCGCGCTGGTCAACGTGGCCATCGGGTTCAGGAAGAGCGTGTTTGGCGTGGTCGAAGGCGATCTGGTGCGCCACGAGCGGCCTGTGTCGCCTGGCTGACCGCGAGGGGAAAGCCATTGATGTGTTCAATAGGGTCCTGTAAATAGCAGAAGGGAAGTCACGCATGTCGCAATCCATCCAGCAAGCCGTTCGAGACAGATATGGTTCGGTCGCCACGAGCGGCCTGTCCAGCGACCAGGCCGGTGTGCGCGCCGTCGCCGAGGCGTTTGGATACACGCCCCAGGAACTGCACGCCATCCCGGCGCAGGCGAACATGGGCCTGTCCTGCGGCAATCCCACTGCATTCGCCCGCCTCAAGAGCGGCGAGGTCGTGCTGGACCTCGGCTGCGGCGGTGGCCTGGACGTCTTCCTGGCTGCCCGCAAGGTCGGTCCCACCGGCAAAGCCATTGGCATCGACATGACCCCGCAGATGATCGAGCTGGCGAGAAAAAACGCCGCTGCTGCTGCGGAAAACGGCCAAACGATGTGCAACATCGAGTTCCACCTTGCCTCGATCGACCACATGCCCCTCCCCGATGCTTCCGTTGATTGCGTCATCAGCAACTGCGTGATCAATCTTGCGCACGACAAGGCCGCTGTATTCCGCGAGATCGCGCGCGTGCTCAAGCCCGGCGGCAGAGTTGCGGTGAGCGATATCGCGCTGAAACGCCAGTTGCCGCCCGAGCTCGCCGACGATGTGCATGCTTACGTCGGCTGCATCGCCGGCGCCATACTGATCGACGACTACCGCCGTGCGATGCTCGATGCGGGACTTGCCCACGTTCAGGTGATCGACAGTGGTGCCGATCTGAACGCCTACGCCAAAGCCGCCGACAACTCCGGTTGTTGCTCGAACGATCATGCCGCGCCCGCGGCCGGTTCCGGTTCCTGCTGCTCGCCGCATGCACAAGAACAGCCCTTGCACGCGAAGATGGCCCAGCTCGTCCGACAGTACAACATCAACGATTACGCGGCCAGTGTGAAGGTGTATGCGATCAAGCCCGATTGATGCGCACGCATCACTCCTTCTTGTCGCCGATGTCGGCGGGCACATAAACCTCCGCGCCGCCGATTCCCGGAACCTCCACGCGCTTCCAGCTTGGCCGCTGCACGAGGCGGCGAATGTTCGGCGTCAGATTCTCCGGCTCATACGACGGCCGCTGGCTGCCCCACACCAACAACATCCCCGTCTTCGCCTCACGCAACTTCTTTTCGATCACTTCAAGGTCATCGTCCGGCGGAAACAACATGAACTTCTCGTCCAAGTGCATGGCCACCGGATACGACTTCAGCGCATGGTTGCCTGCGATCGATCCCTTCAGGCCGATCGAGAGTATGCCCTGGGCAATTCGACGATAGATCGCCGGCGACGAAATCTTCGACCGTTCGCGAATCAGGCGCCTGGCTCCAATGACAAACGACGCCAGGACCAGCCCGGCCATGGCACATTGCCCCACCTTCCACAGCCGCCCCACCCAGCGATTCCTATCGCCTGGCAGCCGCGGACCCAGGATCAGGCTCATGCACAACAGCACGCTCATCGGCCAGATGACGAACCAGATATAACGGTCCGTGAAATAGACCAACAGGTAGCCTGACACGTAGAGCCCCATCGTCAACAGAACCCACACACCGCGCCACCGCTCGCCACGCCGCCCGAAAACCAGCAGCACCGGCGACGCCACCAACACATACCACGCCAAGTGCAACCGGTCGATCCGCCTGAACGCTTCCCGCATCCTCAAGGCGTTGTCGTGCACCACCGTGACCTGCCACTCGAAGTTCTCGCGGCTCCCAAACGGCGACCAGAATGGATGCTCGATCGTCTCCGGATTCTCCCATGCCACAATGTAAGGGTCCGGCGGCGGACCGAACTCCGGAAGCGAACGGCCGTATAGTGGACCCACATATGCATGCGCCCGCGCGCCCGACGTGCTGAACGTCACACGCCCATAACGCCACGAAAGAATCCCCACCCACGGCCCGACGATCGCCGCCCACCCCAGCACCGCCACGCCCCATGCTCGCAGCATCTCCCCGCGTCTCGTTACCGAACGCCCAGACCAACGCCGGATCACCAGCGTCAGCGGCAGATGCACCAGCACGAACGGAAACGCATACGCCTTAGCCAGGTACGCCACTCCCCCCAACAGACCGGCCAGGAATTGCAGTCCCCGCCTCTGCATCAGCTCCGGATGTACAATGACTGCGAAGTACGCGAACAAACACGCCGCCACCATCACATCCGGCGTAATATAGTTGCCCGCCACTTCCGCCGTCGCCATCGCCACCGCCGCCAATATCCCCAGCCTCCAAAGATCGTTCAGCCAGCCAAATTGATACAGTAGCAGACCGAACGTGATCACCAGCACCGCCCCCCAGATGCAGAGAACCGCGCGCGCCGCATACAGGCCGTCCATGCCCAAATACATCAACGGCGCGATCGACCACGAAATCAGCGGACTCCAGTACCCGGAGATCGAGTGGTAAAAATCGCCGCGACAAATGTACAGCGCCCTCCGGATGTAACACACCGCATCGCCCAGCGCATATTCCTGGCTCAGGATCGCCAGCTTGATCGCGTACCGCAGATACACCCCCAGCGGAATGCCCAATACGAAGACCCAACTCAGTCTCGAGCCGCGCTGGCCCTCTTGTTCCACGCACTCAGCCATAGCCTACCGATCCATTGGTGCGGTTGCCGGACGCGTCGTCTGCGGCAAACTCCACGTCGGCGCGTACACATCCGCGCCGTGACTCGAAAACAGATGCCGCCACGACGCCCGCCGTGCCAGCTCCGGCGCACGTTTCGCCGACCCGCTCGATTCGCCACGTCGTGTTTCGCCCTGCCAGACGATCAGGATACCCGTATCACACTCGCGCAGCTTGCGGTCCACCAGATCCAGGTCATCGTCCGCCGGAAATCCCACAAATTTCTCGCCCACATGCAGCGCCAGGTTAAACGTGCGGACCCGGTCGTTGCTCGCGATCGCACCTTTCAGCCCGCGCCGTTTGATCTCATCGCTGATCTGCCGATACACCTTCGTGCTCGGATTCCTCAGCTCCTTGTACACCCTCTGGCCGCCCATGTATCCGAACGAGCCAAGGACCACCAGCGCCAACGCGATCCGCGCGCACATCCGCACCACGCCGGCCGCCGTCCCCGGCATGCGCAGCATCACCGCCGGTAACTCCATCGCCAGCTTCAGGCACAGCACCAGGCTCAGCGGCAACACGAACGCCATAATGTAGCGCGGAGCAAAGTAGATTGGCAGAAACCCCGAGCAGTAGATCGCCATCGTCATCAACAGCCACGGCGTTTTCCACTGCTCGCCCGACGGACGAAACAACCCCGTCGTCGCCAACAGCGCCGCCACGATAACGCCCACTGCCGCTGCCGCGATGCTGATTCCCGCCAAGTGCAAGCTGTCAAAGTGCCAGATCGTCTGCCACACCGCCGTCGCCTGCCTTTGGATGATGCTGAGCTGGAAAAAAAACTCCCGCCGCCCCTCAAACGGCGACCAATACCCATGCTGCACCAGCTCCGGGTTCTCCCATGCGATGATGTATGGGTCCTCGGGGACCATGAACGGCTCGAACACCTTACGATCCGCTCGCGGACCCACCAGCGCATGCGCCGCCGCGCCCACCGAGCTGTAGGTCACGCGACCATACCGCCACGTAAGAATCCCGATCCACGGCCCGGCCACAATGACGAAGCCCACGATGAACACCACGAACGACCCAATCGCGCGACGAATCGCCTGCGCCAGTGGAATCGGCCCAGACCCCCCATCGCCGCTCCGCCACATCGCAAACGCCCGCAACGCCAGCGTCAGCACCATGTGTACCAGCACGAACGGAAACGCATATGCCTTGCCCAGGTATGCCACGCCCCCCAGCAGGCCCGCCGACAATTGCGTACCCCGCCCCTGCATCAACGTCGCGCTCCCTGCCGCCGCCAAATACGCAAACAAACACGCCCCAAGAATCACATCGGGAGTGATCGAATCCCCGCTGACCTGCACCGCGATCAAAGCCACCACGCATGTCGTCGCCAGCCGCCAACCCCGCCCCAATCTCATAAACGTCCTCAAGAACATCCCAAACGTCACCACCAGAACCGCTCCCCACGCACAGCAAACCGCCCGCGCCGCATACAGCCCGTCCATCCCCAGATACACCAGCGGCGTGATGCACCACGTGATCATCGGGCTCCAGTAGCTCGAAATCGCGTGATAGAAATCCCCCTGCGATAGATACATCGCGCGGCGAACATACGCCACGACATCATTGTGAATGTCATTTCGCTGGCGCACCGCAACCATCACGCCCGCGATCACGTAGATCGCCAGCGCAAGCTCATAGTCCAACCACCGCCGCCGCTCGCGAACCCCCGGATTGCATTTCACGCCTTCAGCCATAGCCACCAGAGTGCCCGTCGGAAAAACGCAACGCCAACACCAAGGCGGGCATTATATTGGCCCCCCGCCAAAACGCTCTATGCGGTGCGATCCCGATCCAGCCAATCCCCCGGCTCCATCGCCTTCTCATACTCCCCGAAATGCGCATAACACGAGGCATAACAAAGATACTCATGCGTCGCGCCGTTTCCCGCCATCTTTTCCAGGTCTTGCCCCTGCGATTTAACTTGCGCAAACTTCCTATTGACCTGACGCAAAAAAAAGCGGCCCGACACCGGGCCGCGAGACAGACATGATGTCCGTGTTATTTCTCGCTTAACAGAACTCCGCCCCCACATCCCAGAACTGGTTATCCACCGATTGGCATCGCCTGATCACCACGCGCGACACCAGTTTCTGTACGCCCATGCTGATCTCCAGCACGTGAAACGTTCCCACCTCCACCGGCCGCATCAGTTGAAACGCCACGCCATGCTTCGAGAGGTTGAGCGTCGCCACCTCCTCGCGCTCTTGGCCAACACTCGCAGAGCCTAGCCACGCCTCGATGATATACCCGTGCCGCTCGCTCCGCCGCCGCTCGGCCCCCGTCCCCTCCATCCTGTTAACATCGCCGGCTGCGGTTGGTGTCTGTGTGTTCACGTTACTCCCATCGGCACCAGTCCCCCCCTGAGTTAACGCCTTTCAATTCAGAATTCCCCCTGCCGCAAAGTCCGATATCCACCCTCTTTCGCTTCATCTGGCAGCCATTTCCGACCCCCAATGCCCCCTCGCCCCCGATATCCCTATACCTTCCCCCGGCCGATCCTTATAATGCCCTCTCACTGGAATGGGATGCAATGGGTGACAAGGAGCCGCGCGTGGCCAAACGATCGTCCCTGGCAGATAACCTCGATGAAGTACGCGACCGCATCGCCGCGGCCTGCGCCAAGGCCAACCGCCAAACCAGGGAAGTCACACTCATCGCTGTGACCAAAAACGCCGCCCCAGAACAGATCCGCGAGATCCTTTTGCTCGGCGTCGGCGACCTCGGCGAAAGCCGCGCCCAGATCCTCACCCAGCGCGCCGCCCAGATCAACGAGTTCTACCACCGACAGCAGGCGCACGGCGAAGGAATCCTCGCCCCTCGACTCCGTTGGCACATGATCGGACACCTCCAACGCAACAAGGTCAAGCCTACCCTTCAGGTCGTCGATCTCATTCACAGCCTTGACACCCTCCGCCTCGCCGAGGAACTCGACACACAGGCCGCCAAACTCAACCGCAAAATCCACGTCCTGCTTCAAGTGAACGCCAGCGAAGAAACCACCAAGTCCGGCGTCGCCGTCGGAGCCGCCCTTCACCTCGCCGAGCAACTCGATTCCATGCCCAACGTCCAAATCGTCGGCCTGATGACCATGGCCGCCTACACCGATAACGCCGACCAGGCCCGACGAACCTTCGTCCGTACCCGCGAAATCTTCGAAGAAATGCGATGGCACAAGATCGGCGGATCCCACCTCCGGCATCTCTCCATGGGAATGAGCAACGACTTCGAACCCGCCATTCTCGAAGGCGCTACCATGGTCCGCATCGGCACCCTCCTCTTCGGTGGAACCACCGCCGACCACGAAGATCCCGACGACACCCCAGACCTCGAAGCCCGCCTCCGAAAACCAACCTGATGCCGCACTACACACCCCTAACCCCCGTCCCCTTTTCGCACCATGCCCGATATCGACTTCTTCAAATTCTTCCGCTACATGCTCGCGTGGATCGTCACCATCTACGCCACCATTATCACCGCCCAATCCCTCTGGGGATGGTTCATCTGGCTCGCAGGTTCCGACCGCTGCATGTCCCTCCTTCGCCGCTACGTCATCGTTCACGGCCTGCGACTTCGATTCAAAACCTTCTGGGGCGACTTCCTGGTCTGTATCCTTCTGTCCATCGCCTTTTGCATGCTCTGGCACGCTCAAATCACCATCGACAACATCCAAACCACCCTCAATCCCCCCCACAATTCCGCCTCCACCCATCCCCAACCCCCCCCCGCAACTCACAACCAACAACCCACGACCAGCAACTGGCAACTGATAACTGATAACCAACAAATAACAAATAACAAATAACGAATAACGAATAACAACTGACAAAATGTCCAGCACCCAATCGAACCTCCCCGACACCAGCCAGCTTCCCGCCCCTGAAGCGAGCCAACTCCAGGACCTGCCCAAGGACGAACTCGAAGCATTGGCCGACGAGCTTGGCCTCGAGGTCGCCCGCTATCGCACCCGTCAGCATCTCGTCGCCGCTCTCCACCAGCGCCGCCAGCTCATCGCCACCCTCGATCGCGACGCCATGCTCGACACCATCCGCTGGGCTCGCCGATCCGTCCCCCTCAATGCAACCAACGAGCAATTGGCCCAGGAAATCGTCCGCGTCAAGAGCATGCGCTTCCAAGGCCTCTCCCAGCAGGGACTGCTCGTCCTCGGCCACCTCCGCGGAGCATCCGTCAAGCACACCGACGACGTCCCCACTCTCATCCGAAAACTCAAAAAGCTCGAAGGCTTCTTCAGCAAGCTCGGCCGAAAACAGCGCGGCCTTATCGGCTCCCTCGTCTCCAACCTCCTCGGCGAAGATCAAGCCGAAACCGATTATCAGTTTCTACCCCCGCAACAGACCACCAACGCCCCCGCCCCCATCGCACCGCCCTCGCGCCCTGCCAGCATCAAGCAAGAAATCGAGGAAGCCGGCCTCCTCGGCGGCATCGCCGGCCGCATCAAAAAATCCGCCGACTCCTATCTCAACCACAAGCTCGACGAAATCGAATCCCGCATCGACCGCAAACTCGACGAAATCGACCGCCGCCTAGGCGAATGGCGCGACAAAGAAATCGCCAACCGCATAAGAATCCTCAAAATCACCCTCTGGGCCAGCGTCATCGTCGCCGCCTTCTCACTCATCTATTCCTACATCAAAGTCTACTTCTACCCCTAACCCCTCCCTCCCCCCAGTCCCCTCGTTGACCAAATCCTTCTCTTTCACTTCCCCTCCTCCAACTCCTCCAACAACCCCTCCACCTCCTTCACCTTCTGCCCCAACCCCATCTTCGCATACAACTCCTGGCTCTTCCCCCAACATTCCCTCGCCCCCGCCAAATCCCCCCGCTGCTTCCGCACGATCCCAAGATTCGCATAATTGATCGCCATCCCCTCCAGCCGCCCCAGTTTCTCGTTGATGGCCAGCCCCTTGCGCTGCATCTCCTCCGCCTTCTCCAGCTCCCCCCGCGTCTGGTAGATCACCCCGAGGTTGCCGTACGTGATCGCCATCCCCTCCACCCGCCCCAGCTTCTCGTTGATCGCCAGCGACTTGCGCAGCATCTCCTCTGCCTTCTCCAGCTCCCCCCGCGTCTCGTGGATCAGCCCGAGGTTGCCGTACGCGTTGGCCATTCCCTCCACCCGCCCCAGCTTCTCGTCGATCGCCAGCGACTTGCGATGCATCTCCTCTGCCTTCTCCAACTCCCCCTGCGTCTTGTAGATCAGCCCGAGCCCGCCGTACGCGCTCGCCATCCCCTCCAGCCGCCCCAGCTTCTCCTCGATCTCCAGCGCCTTGCGATACATCTCCTCCGCCTTCTCCAGCTCCCCCCGCGTCT
>JAPLNB010000191.1 GCA_026693085.1 Planctomycetota bacterium
TGCAGAAAGAACGACCGCTTGTGTATCCGGGTCTGCCGTGACCATCGCTTCCCTTTCTCATCCGTGATTCCAAAGGTATCGGCAAGCGATGGCATGAAACTTTTGCCGCGATGATCTAGGCGGCCACGCACTGGATCGACAGCAGCCATCAACCGAAGCGACCGAGGCCGGTAACCCTCTATTGGGGAGTTGTGCAATTACAGCGAGTCAGTGTGAATACGTTCCCTGGGAGTCTGCGGCAGGGTGTGAGGAGGCCGGTAATGAGACGGATGCTGTGCGGCGCGCTATTGGCGGCGTTTTTCTGTAACTGGGCGAGGGCGGACCTGGCAGGGTATCTGGCCACGAAAGACCCGAGCTTCGCATGGTCGCGAATCGGGGGCAGCGACGCCGGCGCCCCAATCCAATATGCCGAGCTCTATATGGTGTCGCAGACGTGGCGTGACATCGTCTGGAAACACAAACTGGTGGTGGTGCGCCCCCCGGCAACGGAAAAGCCCACTCACGCAATTCTGATCATCTCCGGCGGCTCCTGGCGCGACGGCAGAGAACGCGAGCCGATGAGGAAAGACTCCAGCGAACTGAGAATTGCCATGGCGATCGCGACGTCGACTCGCATGCCGGTCGCCGTGCTGCAGCAGGTGCCATTTCAGCCCATCTTCGGCGGGTTGAAGGAAGATCAGATC
Source organism: Planctomycetota bacterium (assembly GCA_026693085.1). Classification (GTDB taxonomy): domain Bacteria; phylum Planctomycetota; class Phycisphaerae; order Tepidisphaerales; family Tepidisphaeraceae; genus JAPLNB01. The sequence goes on from JAPLNB010000191.1 coordinate 684, forward strand.
ATTTCCTACACGTTTGATGAGTACATGAAAACAGGCGAGGAGGACTGGCCGCTGCTGCTGCCGATGACCAAGGCCGCCGTGCGCGCCATGGACGCCGTCCAGGAGGTGGCCAGGGAAGAATGGCAACTGGACGTATCGAAATTCATCGTCACCGGCGCTTCCAAACGCGGCTGGACAACCTGGCTGACCGGCGCAATGGACGCGCGCGTGGCGGCCATCGCGCCGATGGTCATCGACGTACTGCACATGGGCCCGCAGATGAAAAAGCAGCGCGAGGAGTACGGCGGCTACAGCGAACAGGTGCAAGACTACACGAAACTGAAGATCCAGGACCGCATGGACACGGAGGCCGGGCGAAAGCTCCTGTCCATCGTCGATCCGTATTCGCATCGGGCACGGCTGACGATGCCGAAGCTCATTCTGCTGGGCACCAACGATCCGTACTGGACGGTGGACGCCCTGAACCTCTATTTCGACGACCTGCCGGGGGAAAAGCACATTCTCTACGTGCCGAATGCGGGGCACGGTCTCGACGACCTCGGCCGGGTGGTCGGCGGGGTCTCGGCGTTGGCGTTGAGGGCTTCGGGCAAGCTCCAGTTTCCGAAACTGACATGGGAGCGGCAGGAGCAGCCCGGCGGCGTGCGATTGATCGTGCGATCTGACCTGAAGCCGGTCAGCGTCAGCGTCTGGGTGGCCACTTCGCCTACGAGAGATTTCCGACAGGCCAAATGGACCTCCAGCCCGATGGGCGCGGTCGACGGACGCTTTGAGCACGTAACGAAGGCACCGCAGCAGGGCTACACGGCCGCGTTTGGCGAAGCCGTTTACGAAATCGATGGCCGTAGACTCAACCTGTCAACCACAATTCGAGTGATCGGACCGGGTTCTCCTGAAGGTGCAAAATGAATCGATTCACGGCGGTTCTGCTGTTCATGGTTGCCGTAGCGGCAATTCCCGCCGCTGGCGCCGAGCCGTTCTTCCAGGCAGAACTGGTCTTCCCGCCGCGCGCCGACCACAACCACGCGCCGGGGATTGTCGAATGCCCCAACGGCGACCTGCTGGTTTCGTGGTATCGCGGAAGCGGCGAACGGTCGGCGGATGACGTGGCCGTTTACGGATCGCGACTCCGCCGGAGGCAGACGAGATGGAGTGAGCCGTTTGTCATGGCAGACACGCCGGGCTTTCCCGACTGCAACACGGCGATGTTTGTCGATGACCAGGAGCGCTTGTGGCTGTTCTGGCCGACTATCATCGCCAACTCCTGGGAGTCGTGCATCACGAACTATCGGGTGTCGAAGCGGTTCACGGACGATCGACCGCCGGAGTGGGACTGGCAGGGGGTGATTCTCCTGAAGCCCAAGGATTTCGAGCGGGTGATGCTGTCGGCCTTGGAGGAACGGCTGAAACTGGCGGGTGCACTGGCGCCGGAAGATGCGGATACGGGCGCGAAGGTCGAGCGAATGCGGAAACTGATTGGCGAGAAGCTGATGAGCAGGCTGGGCTGGCAGCCGCGCTGCAAACCAACCATCCTTCCGTCCGGGAGGATACTCCTGCCGCTCTACTCCGACACCTATTCCGCTGGGATTATGGCGATCAGCGACGACCGAGGTGCCACGTGGTTTGCCAGCCAGCCCCTGGCGGGCTTCGGCAGCATTCAACCAACCGTCCTCCGGCGGGATGACGGTACTCTGGTCGCGTATATGCGCGAAAACGGCCCGTTGCAGCGCATCCGCGTGGCGGAATCCAAGGACGAAGGCATCACGTGGGGCCCGGTGGGCGCAACCGAGTTGCCGAACCCCGGAGCGGGAATCGACGGCGTGCGGATGGCGGATGGCCGGTGGCTGCTGGTGTACAACGACACGACGCGCGGGCGCAACAGCCTCGCCGTGTCCCTTTCCGATGACCAGGGACGGACCTGGAAGTGGACGCGACACCTCGAACGGCAGGAAAAGGGCTCATTTCATTACCCTGCGATGGCGCAGGCCCGCGACGGGCACATCCACGCCGTCTACAGCCACTTCGCCGACGCCGGAAAGACCATGAAACACGCCGCATTCGACGCCGACTGGGTCCGACAGGGCGATGCGAGATAGAGGCTCGCGAACATCGCTGCAAAATGGGCCTGACTGATAGGAAGTTAGCTGTTAGGAACTGATGGGAGATCTGTATCCGCGGGGGCGGGGGTATGTGGGCCGGGGGTTGAGGCGATAGATGGGGAGGGCGGAGGGGGGCCCCGGCCCCCGAACACTGCCCGAAAACACACGCTCCATTCAGCCTGGTTGCTTGCTCGGGTCGCCGGTTGCCGGCGGCGCGTGGTCTTCGCGGGCCGGAGCGCCGAGCAACTCGGTGAAGATCGGCTTCAATCCATCCGCCCATACCTGATAGCCCTTGAGGGTCGGGTGCAGCTTGTCCTGCATCATGCCGTCGAAGAGTCTGCCGTCCTTGTCGGCCAGCTTGTCATTGACGTTGAGGAAACGGATCCTCTTGCCGTCGGCGAACCGGGAAAGATTGTCGTTGATCCGGTTGATGGCGGGCATTGCCGCCATGTTGTCGTTGCGGGGGAAGATGGCCGTCAGGATGATCGTGGCCTGCGGGGCTTTCTTCCGGCAGGTCTCCAGGATTGCCTTGATACCCGAGGTGATGTCGGCGATTGCGGCGTCATCGATGGTCTGTGGGCCGATGTTGTTGGTGCCGGCAAGGATGACAATGACCTTGGGATTGACGCCGTCCAGTTCGCCATTGTCCAGCCGCCAGAGGATGCTCTGGATCTTGTCAGCACCCCAGCCGAAGCTGGCGGCGTTCCAGCCGAAGAAGTTCTGTTTCCAGTTGGCCAGGAACTGGGGGTAGTCGGTGGCGCCCCAGCGCCGGGTGATCGAGTCGCCCACGAAATAGACGTCGATGCCGCCTTTGCGGGCTTTTTCGAGCAGCTGTTGGTGGGCGATGCGGGAATTGGCGTCCGTTCGCTCGACAGGTTGATCAGCCGGAGCGGCAGCGCTTGCCCGCGAGGTTTGTGCAGGAGCAATACCCGAGATGGCCATGCTCGCAGCAATGCAGATTACCACAAGCGACTTGCAGCTCATCGTTAGGGCCTTTCCAAAGATCGCTCACCGACCTGCGGGCCGCGTCGCCGGCAATGGCGGCGCCTTGATGTACTGTCCGACCCATTCAAAGAAACTTGGCCAGTTGGGCGTGACATCGTGCCCGCCTTCATGCTGTCGCCAGGCCAGTTCGCCGCCGATCAGCTTGCCCACGGGCGGCATCGCGTCGGTGAGATAGTCGCCGGGGGTGCCAAAGTCCTGCTTGCCCAGGAGCCTGTAAACCGGTCCGGCCAGTATGCCGGCCATAAAGCTGCCGTGGGCATCGACCCACTTGGCGTCACCTTTCTCGACAACGCCGTAGCTGATGAAACAAGGCCGCGGGACACAGAGGGCGATGAGTTCGTGCGCATCGACGGGCAGGTCCGCGGCGGTCTTCGGCCCGAAAACCGCATCGGAAGCGCCATACTTCATGAAGTTCCCGGCCATCCAGTAATACCCGCCGCCGGTCAGGTTCTCGACGGCTTCGCCGAAGATGTGGCGATGGAGTTTAACGCCACCCTCGCCGGAGGATCCGATCAGGCCAACGGCGACGCGCTCATCAAAAGCCTGGGTAACGATGGCAGCCTTGCCAAAGCGGGAGAGGCCCTCGATGCCGATTTTCTTCGGATCGACGCGAGAATCGGGATTGGCTTCAAAGTAGTCGATCAGACGGCTGACGCCCCACTGCCAGGCCCGCAGAGCGCCCCAGTCATCCGGTCTTCGCGGCTGGCCTTTGTTGGTCAGGCCGATGATGCCCGATCTCAACTGGTTGTTGTCCGGCTGAACGCTATTGGGAAAGATGAAGCCGTAGCCCCAGCCATGGGCGATGGCCTGCTGGGTCCAGCGCGGACCGGTCGGGCCGCGGCCAAAGCCGCCGAATCCGCCAGCGGCGGACGATCGCGTGGAGGCAGCCGCGGGGAATGGTCTGCCCGGGGCTGAGGTGGGTCCGCGCCGTGCTGGCTGCGTCGCACTCAGGCCCCCTCGACCGGGCCCAAAGCCACCGCCAAACATGAAGCCGAATTCAATCATGATAGGCACGGGGGCGGGGGCGGGGGCGGTGGCCGGCACCGTGAAGCTCGCCTGGATATTGACCGCGATCTCTGGGAAGGCGCTGTTGTCCACATGCCCGATCAGCGTCCTGGTCACGGTGGGAATTCCACCGCTGTTGCCGTCGGTCGTGCTGGTTACCTCCCAAGTGACTTTCGGCACGTTCTTGGGGATCCGCCCGTAGACTTCGCGCTCGAAATCCTCCAGGATTTCCGCGCGGCGTTTGGGCCATTGATCCGCGCGCGTCACTTTGGCGCCATCCTTCATCGTCAGGGCATCAGGCATGGAATCCTTGTAGGGATTCGCCTTGGCCTCATCGAAGGTGTTCTGGTTGTTGGGATCGGCGCCCCGGCGCAGCGCCTTGATCCCCAGCTGATCCATCATGTTCTGATGGTCGTCGTACCTGCCCGTTGCGGCTTGGCCGCCGGGACCGGGGGTGGCGGCGAAGACCCAGACTGCGGCCGCCGACACAAGCAGGACTGATACGCCAAGCGTCCAGCGGAGGGAAAGCCGATTGCGGTCGGCAAGCATGTGTTTCTCCTGTATCTGGAGGGTCCGAGTACGGTGCTTCATGGTATCTGGGGACGACCGTATTACAAAGTGGCGGGCCGCTTCGTCGTCCATCCCCTGGCAACTTCAACACGGCCCGTCACCTCAGGGGCGCGGGGCTGGTGCGCCTGGCGGACCGAAGCCTGTGGGCATAGGCGGCATCAGGGCTTTGTCGATGCCGGCACGGAGTTGTTGGTCGGTCAGCGTGCCGCTCTTGTCCGAATTCCAAGCATCGAACCATTTGACGAAACTCTCGATGAACTCGTCGCGAGCAAGCTGCCCATCTTTGTTGGTGTCATGTGCGGCCATGAAGACAGGTGTCAGGAACATGCCCGGACCGAACGCGGCAGGAGGGCCGCCGGGGGCACCGGGTCCACCAGGCGGGTTTGGGCCTCCGCCGGGGCCGAAGCCAAAGCCCGCCATGACATGGCCCTGCTTCCTTCCGCTCAGTTGATCGAGGACGGATTGAGCGCGAGCGGTCACGAAGCCCTTAATGGGCTTCGGGGACGGCATCATGAATGGACTGGGGCCGCCGAACCGGACATCGCCGCCTCCGCCCGCGGGTGGATCATTCGCCGGGCCACCGAAACCAGCCGGCGGTACTGCCTGGCCCGCCACGACCTTGTCAAACCGCGCCAGCTTCTCCTTCGATTCCTCTTCGACGGCCGGACGAATCGCGGCAGCAATTTCGTCGACCTGCTGGTGAAACCGCTCGGCCTTGAAGATTGTGGTGCCGAACTCCTGCAGTCGCGCCAAGTAGAGCTTCTTGAAGGCCTCGAGCTTGAAGACTCGCTCGAGGAACCGGTTGTTGCCCTGCCACGGCTGATGGATGCTCAGGTTCTCGCGCTGCTCCTGGCTGCCCATGACATAGAACTGGCCAAACGAGTGGTCCAGATCCCAAGGCAGGAACTGAAACTTGTTCGTCTGGGGATCCAGGTAGAGGTAGTAGTTCTGACCCGTGGTCAGGATACTGTCAAGAGTGGAAAGCCAGACCGTGACCGCCATGAAACGGGAGAATTCGTCGAGGTCGAGATACTCCCCAGCTTCTGCGGCGAACTCGGCGTCATCGGCCTTGGTGACCAGGCCAGCGAATTCGATAACCCGCCGAGCCTGGCTCTCGGATACGTCGGTCTTCGGATCGTAGGCCTGCCGATACTTGGCCCAGTCGTCCCCCAGGTCGGAGAACAGGCTTGGCGTAACCGGTTTGAAGATCGCGCCCTTCTTGCCCTTGAATCGCTCGTGGATGAATGCCGCATCGACGTTCTCGACGATGGAATAGAGACCCAGGTACTTCCGCTCGTACTGGCCAGGCACTGTGACGTAGACGCGTGCGTACGTCGTGCGCCCGGCCGGCACGCCTACGTCGCGAAAGAGGCGGTAGGAGAGGACTTCATTCATGAAGCCAGCGTCCGTCACGCAGCTGTGGAGATTGAACTCGGAGATGCCGGCCAGGTTCTGGCTCTTGGTAAAGCGTTTGAGGTGTACCTTAAGCGATCGCTTCATCGAGCCCTGGGACTGGACCCAGGTGCCGTTGCCCTTGTAGCGGACGGCGACGTCTGTGACCAACTGGCCCTGGATTTCCAGGTCGGCGTGGACAAACTGGAAATCGATGCCCATTGTAGAAGCAAGTCCGTTGCGCTGGCCATTGCGCCCCTGGAACATGCTGACACCAGGAGCATGACCAAAGCCGGGTGCGCCGGGACCCCGGGGGGCAAATCCCGGTGGTGGGGCGAAAGTGACATTGAGGCCGCTGCGGAGTTGGTCGTTCGTGACGCGGCCAGCGTTCGATTTGTCCCAAACAGCGAACCACTTGCGGCCGAGCGCCGCAAACTCCTCGCGCGAAAGCTTGCCCTCACCGTTCTGGTCGCCATCCTTCATGAAGACCGGAGCCAGGAACATTGATGGGCCGAAAGCGGGAGACCCGCCCGGGCCTCCAGGTCGCCCCGGCACGATTGGCCCATCAGGTGGACCACCCGGGAGAGGCACGCGGAGTGGCTCTGCATCCGCTGCGCCAGGATTGTCCGGACCACCCGGGCGGACGACACGAACCGGACCGGACATGCTGCCGCCTCCCTTGGGCTCCATGGCCTTCCATTGTTCGGGCGTATACCTGAGGTGGACCATCCAGACGCTTGTTTCGCGAAACAACTCTGACGAGGTGCGAGGAACGGGTTGGGGCTCTGGGGCGGCCGCGACAACAGCCGCCAGCAGACAAACCTGCGGGATTAGAATAAACAGCACCCGACAGTCGCGTCTGCCGTAACGCTTGCGAGGCTGTGGTTCGGTCACCTTCATCGCGCACTCCTTCTTCCCGAGAAAGCACGAGTTATCATTGAGCCTTCACAATGCTCAGCCAGATGATGCCGTCTGCAAGCACATCTTAACGCGTTATCGCAATTGCTGCCCACGCTGGGCCGTCGCATTCCGAGAGCCGGCCAACTCACTCGGATTCCGAGGCGGCGACCGCTCGTTTCCGCAGCCTCCTCGTTCCCTGCAATGCGGTACGCTTGACACCCCACAATCCCTCCTGGAACATCCTGCTGCGGCATTGCGGGCGTCTGTTTGTCGCGAACGAGAGAACGCGTCGCCATGGGCACCTCTCATTCCAGTTCCACCGTGCACTCGCCGGCAATACCTCCGCCTCGCTTCACTCGCCCCGGGCATTTCCGCTGGGTCATCTGCGGGCTGCTGTTTTTCGCCACCACGGTCAACTACATCGATCGCGGCGTCTTCGGTGTGCTGGCACCAGAGTTGGAAAAGTCCATCGGTTGGACCGCGACGCAGTTCGGCGACATCAACGCCGCGTTCAACGTCGCCTATGCGATCGGGTTCCTGTTCATCGGGCGCGTGATCGATCGCATCGGGACGCGCATGGGATACGCAGTGTCACTGGCGTTCTGGAGCATCGCAACGGGTCATGCACTGGCGCGAACGCCGTTGGGCTTCGGCATTTCCCGGTTCTGTCTGGGCCTGGGCGAGGCGGGCAACTTTCCCGCCGCGATCAAGACGACTGCCGAGTGGTTTCCGCGCCGCGAACGTGCTCTGGCGACTGGGTTGTTCAACGCCGGCTCTCCGGCGTAATCGACCCGGTACGCCACGCCGCAGTAGCCGCGAAGCTCGCCACACAGGAACACAACGCCCTCTGGTGGCGCGACGCGTGCCTGCTGTATTTTCAGACGTTCTCCCAACGCCCCCTCCCGACCGGCGTGGAAAAGCCGCGGCTCACGCTGGAGGAAGTCATGACCAAGAGTCTTCTCGACGATGAACCCAAGCCGCGGCCTCTCGCAAGATAGCCACACCGCATTGTCAGGAATCCAGAGGTACTATGAAGTGCCCGTCAAGCCGCGGTGGGTTGTCTCTGGACGCTCAAACGACGTGGTGGCCCAGATCGGACTACGACGGCGATCCATGGATAGCCGGTGCACGGTGGCTATCCCAAGATGATAGATCGTCAATCGACACCGTTATGCGAAGGGGCGACACGCGTGGAGACCGTGACCTGACAGTAACGTGCCCTGTGACGTCGAGGGTGCCGCGGTATTGTGGAACAACACAGGGGCGCCCTCGACAGGGGGGAACAGCCAATACCGTTCAAGACCGGCCAGTGTTGTGATGCATCGTATACCTCATTTCAGCTGCTGATTTCAAGCTCTTGTTCCTTGTTTCCATCCAGACAGCGGGAGGGGGCTGGTGTTCAGGCCGCTGTTTGGGGGGGAGAATGCCAGAGAATCATGATTCGCCAGACGCCGTGGTCTCCGCGGGCATTTGCACCTTCTGGTTCCGCAGCCGATAGCTCTTGCCGGTGATTGTGAGGATCTGCGCATGGTGCAGGAAGCGGTCCAGGATCGCCGTCGCCGCCGGCAGGTCCCCGACCAGCTTGCCCCAGTCCTCCAGTGGTCGATTGCTGGTCATCATCGTCGATCTCGCCTCGTATCGCCGCATGATGATCTCGAACAGATACTCCCCCGATCGCTTGGGCAGCTGCTTCATGCCCATGTCGTCAATGATCAACAGGTCCGGCTTCAGATACCGCTTCAGCAGCCTGTCCTGCTCGCCCAGATTCTCCTCGTGCAGAAAGTCTCGCACCACGTCGAAGATCGAGCGGTACAGCACGTCGAAGCCGGCCTTGATCGCCTGGCAGCCGATCGCCTGCACCAGATGGCTCTTGCCCACGCCCGGTGGGCCCAAGAGCAGCACGTCCTTGGCCTCGCGCACGAACTGGCAGGTGGCCAGATCGTGGACCTGCTTCTTCTTGATCGAGCTGTTGAAGGACCAGTCAAAGTCCCCCAGGGTCTTGGCCTTCCGGACTGTCGCCGCTTTCACCCGTCGCTTCATGTGCCGCTCGGCCCGCACCACCAGCTCGTCTTGGAGTACCAACTCCAGGAACTCCCCGTGGCTCAGGTGATGGCCCGCGGCCTCCGACACCTTCAGGCGGCATTGCCATTGCGGCGCCTGCGGCGAACCGCGAGGCACATCATGCCGAGAGCCACGACGGCTAAGCCCGCCGGCTCGGGCACGGTCGCAGTCCGCATTGCTCCGCCGACCAGCACTCCCGACTGCCCAATGAAAGCAGAGTCAATGAGGAAGTAATCGTTGGCATTGACGACGCCGTCAAGGGTGAGGTCTCCGTTCTGATAACCCTTCGCTTGCGTGATGAAACCGCTGTCGACCATGAAGTAGTCGTCGGCATTGATCAGGCCATCTAGATTCGTATCGCCGTTCCAGGTGTACTTGACGAGCATGGAGTTGGAGGTGACGGGCTGTCCGCCAAACTTGGTGTAGAGCGGAACGGGATTGCCGGGGGTACCCGTGTCGTTGAGAGCAATGGCAAGTCCCGTGTAGGGAGCGGTCGAGGAAGTGTAAAGGCGGCCGGCCTTGAGCAGGTTCGTCAATGCGTCGAGGTCGTCCTGGCGGTTGGTCAGATCGCTGTGCAGGATCGGCACTGGCGATGGTCAGCGAACCGGCGCCGTCGACGGTCGCAATGTTGGCGGTGCCCGTAATGGTGGTCGTGCCATGGTTTGTCAGCCTCGCCTGCGTCATTCCGGCGTCTGCGAGGAGGACCGCACCCGCTTCGACCCTCGTCGCGCCGCTGGCAGCGCCCAGGGCGGCTGGGTCGGTTGTTCGGAGCGTCCCGGCCCGCACGATCATGCCTCCAGTGTAGGTGTTGGCGCCGCTTAAGGTCAGTGTACCCTCTCCGGATTCGGTCAGGCCACCATCTTCTGCCGCAGCGCCGCCGTGCCGCCGTGCTCCAGTTTCTGTGCGATCGTGATGTCGTTGCCGTTTGTGTCGATGACTCCGCCGCCCTCCTGAACAGTGGCCGCGGTCGGGCCCTCCATGAACTTGTCGTTGCTCGGGGTCGCCTGAAGAGTGCCGCCGTTGAAATTGAAGTAGCCTTTGCCCACGCCCCAGGGGCTGCCCCGCTGAACGTTTGGCATGGCCAGGATGCCACCGTTGAGGTTGTAGATGCCGATGGTCTTCTGCGAGTAGTTTCCAACATCCCACCAACCCAGAACCACGCCGTTGGGACCGACGGTGACCGTGCCGCCGCTCTGATTCATCACGCCGGTGCCGCCGTTGCCACCCAGCATGAGGAGGCTTTCCCAGACATTCGGCCCGCCGTTCAAGCCAGCGTTGAGCAGGCCGACGGTCATGTTGACGACGGCCACCTGCTCAGGGTTGTATCCGTATGATACCCACAGGCAGTTGCTTGCCGTAATCTCGTTGCCATCGCCAATCGTCATGGCCGATCGTGTTCCACCGTCGTTCATGAGGATGTTGGCCACAATCAGTTTGCCAGTGGTGCCGAAAGCGACCTCGCCATCTGCTATGTTCAGTTCGTTGAGGTTACTTCCGTCGAAGTGTCCGGATATCCGCTGGGAGGAGCCGTGCCGGCCCATGTTGCGGCAGCCGTCCACGGCCCTGTGGCAGAGCTGGTCAGGGAGTATTCCGGCAGAGTATCCGGTCCGAATGCGTCGTACCGCGCAATGTCCGTGGCGGTCAGGGCCTTGTTCCAGAGGCGAAACTCGGTGATGGAACCTTTGAGGTACGGATCGTCGTACATCGACTTGCCGATATAGCCAAAGTCGGCTCCGACCTCCGTCAGCGGTCGAAACACAGAATCATATGCTTGAGTGGCCGAAATGCCGTCGATCGACAACGTCATGGTGCCCGCCGCAGCGTCAAAGATCGCGACGGTGTGAACCTGCCTTGGCGGATTCTTTGCCAACGGGTTATTGAAGTTGAACAAAACCTGTTCGCCGCCGTTGGCGATCACCAGGCGGCTGGCCTGATCGCCGAACGGATCGGCGGTGTTCTGAAAGATCGAATTCGCCGTGCCAGATCCAAAAACAAACAGGCGAGCCCAATAGCCATTGCTCTCCAGCGTGCACCAAGCCTCAATCGTGACGGCGTTGTTGACGGCGGCGATGCTCGCGATGTCGTTACCGCCAAGATCGATGTACGACTGGCCCCCGACGCCGTCAAGATTCGCCGCGCCGCCAGAAAAAGTCACGCCGGCAGCCTTCGTCTGGGTGGCCCAGGGCGGTTACCCGCCCCGGGCTCCCGCGGACCCGTACGTGCGTGCATTAACGCATACGGTTCGTCAGGTCATGGATTCGCTGCAATGCGACAAACCGAGTGGATCGCCACCGCTGCCGGCAGCGGATACCGTGCCAGCAGACGGTTGAAGATCGACCAGGTCATCGGCCGCTCGCGGTTGCGGCGGTTGAGCCATTTGTGCCAGAGTCGCGTCGCCCACATCCGGAACTCCTGGAGACATTGACTGTTTCCCGTGATCCCGTAGTAGGCGCAATGGCCCCGAATCTTCTGGCCCAGGGTGTTCTGCTGCTCGGCCAGGGGTCTGTGCCGGTGGCTGCGACACCACTCGTTGATGGCACGCAGCGCCCGGCTCAGCCGCTTGCTGGAGGTCTTCCGTTTCACCACGGGGTTCCCCTTCCGGCCTCGGCCCCAGTAGTGGGTAAACCCCAGCAGGTCGAAGCTCTCCGGTTGCCCCGAGTCGCCATCGTTCCTGTCCGTGGGTTTGTTGAACCGCACCAGACGGGTCTTGTCCGGGTGAACCTTCAGGCCGTACTTGCCGAATCGCTTCGGCAGCACTTCCATGACGCGGCGGGCGTCGCTTTCCTCCGTGAAGCCAATGACAAAGTCATCCGCGTAACGGATCAGGTACGCCTTGCCCTTGAGTCTTGGCTGAACTTCCTGCTCGAACCATGTGTCCAGCACATAGTGCAGGTACACGTTCGCCAGCATGGGGGGAATGCCGATGGGCCGGGTCTGGTCAGGGGAGCCGGCTTTGGGAATGTGAACGCGACGAACCGGTGGGGCAATATTGCTTCGCCAAATGCGCTATCCGTTGCTGTTTCGGTAATACACCTTGTGGATTCTGAGACATCCTGATGTAGTTCCCAACAACCGTTCCATGAGTAGGCGTCCGCCTTCCCTCCGTCGGGTCGCCATCGAGGGTGGCTGTCCCGGCTTCGTCGGTACTACTCGGACGCTAAGACTTCCTGCCGCCCATCCCGCCGCACTTCGTTTCCTTCGCTTGGCGGTACCACCGCTGCGCCGGAGGTTCGCTCCCGCGTGGCGGCCGACGCGCCGCCACGGGGCCTGGATGCTTGTTCACGCGGCCACCCGTTACGCCGCGAACTGCTGGTGGAGAGGGCAGGATCTCCCAAGTTCCCGCACAGACCCTCGTGCCGACCCGCTCATGCTCCTTCGACCCCGGACAGATCGGACGGAACTTGCCTTGACGCTCCGCCCGACGCGGCCACGGGTACGGGAACGGCCGTGGCTCTCTCGATGGACTTTCGGGGCTCAATCGCATGGCTTGGGGGCTTGCTGTCTACGCTTCAAAGCGCCGGGTCATCCCGACGCGATGCAAGACTCGCTTCCGAGTGCGCGGCTACGCTCTCTCGGGTGGGCTTCGCACCCACAGGGCCTGCCTTGAAAAGTTTCAACGCTGTGTTCAGTTCACATCGCATTCTCCTTTCGCGAGCTTACTTGGCGCAATCCACGTTTTCATTGCTGAAGCCCTGGATGCACGGAGATAAGCGAGGATGGGTGAAGGAGTTGCGGGGGAAATGGGTTCGTTTTGTCGGGAGGGAGGCGTGTGTATGGATGGGGTGAGGGGAAGTGTTTGGAGGCAGTATCCTGCAATGGGAGGGGAAAAAAAGTTTGGCGGAGGGGGGTAAAAGCGTAAGATGAGCGGGGGAGGGGGGTTGAGTGGTTTTCTGTTTAATAGAACCGGGCAAAACGGAACAAAACCGACCCCAAACCGACCCCAAAGTGACCCCAAAGCGACCCC
>JAPLNB010000192.1 GCA_026693085.1 Planctomycetota bacterium
GCGGCCACGCGGCAGCTTGCCGACTTGATGAGGGCCGCGGCACGGGCTCGCCCCAGCCGCCGGTGGCGCGTGGCGATAGCGGCAGGCTTGGCGGCCGCGTTTGCAGCGGGCGCCGCCGCCGCGTGGTTTACGGTGGCCCCCCAGTCGCTGCTGGCCGATGCCAAGGCCGGACCGCCGACCGTGCCCAGGCAATCCTCCGTGCTCCGCCAGTGGTATCTCGCCAGCCAGATCGGCACCGAGGCCGCATGGCAAAGCGTTATCGACTACTTTCCCGAAAACGAAGAATCTGAAACGAAGGAATACTTCACCCTCCGCGCCGAACAACAACTGGCCCAAATCTACCTCGGTGAACGCGACTTTGATCGGGCGATGACCCTCTTCGAGAAACTGGCGGCCCTGGGGGACGACGAGAGCGAATTGCGGGCGTTCGGACTGGCCGGGAAGTGCGGCGTGTTGAGTCTCCGCGGCAAATACCCCGAGTCGGCCGCCGTGCTCGACAAACTCTGGCCGATCCGCGGCAAACTGACCAGCGAGCCGATGCGGAAATTGCTGGAAAGTGCGGTGAAGAAGAACCGTTCCAAGCTGGGACCGCAAACTGCCCGCGAGTGGGACCGGTGGCTGCAGGATCAGTTCCGCGAGGACGGTTGACAGGGGGCGGGTGGGATGGTAGAAGTCAAGGTTTCCACGGGAGAACAAGGGGGCAGTCCCCTTTTCCTCCACGGTGGAAGCCGTGCTATGCGCCCCCTTCGTCTAGTGGCCCAGGACATCGGGTTCTCAGCCCGAGAACAGGGGTTCGACTCCCCTAGGGGGTACTAGTTCCAGTAGTCCCTGGCCGAAGACCCATTCCGCGAACAAAGAGGTCTTCTGATGATTGGGGAAAAGCTCTACCGCCGACTCACCGAAAAGGGGTTGCTCGTGACCAGCGAGGACGGTGTGCAGATCACCGTCTCGCCGGCCACGTTGCTCACGGACAAGGATCGAGACCAGATTCGCTTGAATAAGGCTGAACTGCTGGACTTCCTGCGATCTGACAGCAAGGGTGCCGGTCAAATCACGCTGGTGGGAAAATCGGACAAGCCCGCACACAAACAGGGCGAACTTGCCCGGTTCATGCTCGGCCAGGAGGAGATCATCGCCACCCGATATATCCCGACACAAGGGCAGGTCTACGGCGGTCAGTTCGCCTTGGACTGCGAGACTGAGGTCGTGACTGAGCACGACGTCCCCCGCCTGGCCTTGGTCTCCGTGAGCGACGGGCAGACCCATTATCTCGTTCATCCCGACAATCTTGGCGCCTTCGTTCTTGCCCACACCGACCTGCCCGTCGTCTTCCACAACGCAGCCTTCGATTTCTGGGTAGTTCACGAGCATCTCGTCCGGCACAAACAGCGGAAAGCAGCGGCGGTTTGGATGAATCTGCTCCGGCGGCGCCGCTTGTACGACACGATGTTGCTGGACATGCTGGTCCGGCTCGCCGAGGGCACCGACAACCGTCCCGACATCCCACCCCGCAACCTCGGGGTGGTGGCCGGCGAGTACCGCACGACGTTGGAACGCCAAATTAAGAAGCTCAACCGCAAATATCCCGGTCTATTCAAGTTGGATGCCGCAGGCAAATTGAAGCGGACAGCGAAGACGGGCGTCCCGGGCAAATCTAACAAGGCATTGGACGATTACCTTTTGCAGGCTGTGAAAGGGATCACAGCGAAAACCGGCGAGGAGATTGACGTGCCCCGCACATCCCACGGGCAGGTTGCTAAGGGGTTTACCGATTGGGAATCCCTTAGGGGCGACCATCCCTTCTTGCAGCAGTGGTTCGAGTATGAGAAGACGGCGAAGCTCTGCCAGTTCTTTAGCAATGCAACTGAAGGCGAAAGAACCGGAGAAGTTCAAGCAGTGGCGGCAGGCTTCCAAAGGAGTCAACTTCGGCGTGCCCGGGGGACTGGGGGTGAACTCACTCGTCAGTTATGCCCAAAGAACTTATGAAGTGGAGATGACTCTTGAGGGCGCCGAGATTTTCCGCCGCCGACTCGTGGAGGATGTCTGCCCGGAGCTAAAACTTTTCTTGGCCGACACCAGCTTGGAGGCGCTCGCCGCGAATCTATCCGTCGCACCACAGGAAGTCCGTGTTGCTTTCGGAGTGGAGAATGCGTCGGCCTCAGCCACTGCTGGAAGCATACGCAAGATCGTCGAGGGACGTCCGCTGAAGCAGGGCGGGACACCCTACAGTGAGCATTATGTGGAGCGTGTTTGGAATACGTTGAACGAGTTGAACCGAAGTCCCGAACTGGATCGCATGCTGTCTCTGCGGGTGGGCACTGACGATTTGGCCGACCGGCTCTTCTTCTCCTCGGTTGCCACAATCTCGGGTCACATCCGCGCCGGCGTCCTGGACACTGCCGAGCGAAATACCCAGTTTCAGGGACTCGCGGCGGACGGCGCCAAGGTCGCTCTGACAAACCTGATCGTTGAGGGCTTCCGCGTCGTAGGGTTTGTCCACGACGAAATCCTGGTCGAGCTGCCGAACGAGGGCGGATATGTGAGTCAGGAGGCCGTGGACAGGGTGGTAGAAATCATCCGCACGGCCATGGAAGAAGTGACCTGCGGCGTGCCGGTGGGCTGTGAACACACGCTGTCGACGTGCTGGTCGAAGCGGGCCGAACTGATCATTCGTGATGGCCAAGTCCATGCCTGGAGCCCAGGCGACAAAAACAATGGCTTGTAGCCTCTACCGCTGCTATTGACGGGCCTGCTGAGAATCTTATGTGAAGTGAAACCCCGAGCCGGCACAGGCGGGGGCCGAGGTTCCGGCCCGTGATGTAGTCAGAGCCCTGACGCAGCCCCACCAGCATCATCGTCGTGTTAATGCCGTCCCGGTTGGCCATCCGCACGGCCTCTTCCTCGTCTTCGAACGCCGCCAGATAGGCCACGGGGCCGAAAATTTCCTCTCGGGCGGCGACATTGTCGAGCGAGCCCGCCAGCAGGGCGGGCTTGACGTAGAACCCGTCGCGGCCGGGAACCTCGGCTGCGCCCCCTTCGAGCACCACTTCGGCGCCCTCGTCGCGGCCTCGCTGCAAGTAGTCGAGAACTCGCCGCCTTTGTTTCTCGTTGACCACCGGCCCCATCTCCGTCGTCGCGGCCATCTGGTAGCCGATCTTCACCTGCCGTAGGCGTTCGGCACAGGCCGAGACGAACCGGTCGTAGATCGGGCGGTGGACGATCCATCGCGTGGCATCGCAGCAGATCTGGCCGGTGTGGAAGGTGATGGCTCGGACGGGTTTCTCCACGGTCTGCTCCAGGGGGACGTCGTCGAACACGAGCGCCGCGCCTTTGCCGCCCAGTTCCAACTTGACGGGCACCAGGTTCCGCCCGCAGGCCTCGGCGATCGAGCGGCCTACCTCGGGCGAGCCGGTGAACGACAGGCGTTTCAGGCCCGGATGAGCGGCCAGGGCGGCGCCGGTCACAGGGCCATAGCCGGGGACCACGTTGATCACGCCATCGGGGATGCCCACTTCCAGGGCCAGCCGATCAGCAGGATGGGGAAGTTCCATGGGAAGATGAAGCCGCACGGTCCCCAAGGCTGTCGGGCGATCCATGCCTCGTGTCGGGCCACAGCCAGCGGGCTTCGACGCTGAACGTGCGACGCCAGATCAGTGTAATAACGCAGCGTGTCGACGAAGTTCTGGACATCGCCCTCGGCCTGGCTGAGGACCTTCCCGGCGTCGAGGGCCTCGATCTGGGCGAGGATCGGCTTCCGTTTCTCCACGGCATCGGCCAGCCGATGCAGCAGGACGCCCCGTTCGTTGGCCGTCATGGAGGCCCAGCCGGAATCCGAAAAAGCCTTGGTCGCTGCCCGAACCGCCCGATCGACGTCGTCGGGCTGCATGGCGTAGACCGTGGTCAGTGGTTCCTTGGACCCGGGGTCGAGGGTGGTCAGGGTTTCGCCATTGGAGGACTCGACGTCCCTTCCCCCGAGCACCCCCTTCAAGGGACCTGAATCGAGAAACTCCCTGACTTCCGGCAGGCCGTGAGAAAGAGGTTTACTTGTCATAGCGGTGACTCCTTCGTAATGCGGCCCATGGTTTGGTCATTGGTCGAGCGCGCCCTGCGAGGGATTATACCAGGATCACATGGTAAGAGAGATGGCGACGGGTTAGGGGGGGGTATTTTCTCTCGTGGGGGAAAGCGGGATACTGGTTCTTGATGGTAACGAGGATTGTACCCGTCATCAATTCCGGTGGCCGTTGAGGGCGTAGAATGGACTGTGCCGCCGGGCAACTTGACCTTGCGGCCTACATGGACGGAGGGAACGTAAGTTTCGGAGCTGCCTTGGGGGGTTGCCATGGAGACAGCACGGCAGCCACGACTGGCCATTCCCATCGTGATGTACCTGGTCGCCGGGATGCTGGTGGCCGCAGTGATCGGCTGGAGCGTCATGGTCTTGCGAACTCGAATGATACCTCCCCCGCCCGCCGGGCCAGCCCTGCCGCCGGCCCCGTTGTCCGGCACCAAGCCGTCTGCCGAGGCCACCGAGAATCCCCGCCACGTCGAGGCACGGCGCAGGATGGTCGAAGAGCAACTCCGCGGCCGGGACATCATCGACGGGGAGGTTTTGGAAGTCATCGGCCGCATCCCCAGGCAGCGGTTCGTGCCGAAGCACCTCCAGGCCCAGGCCTATGTGGACGGTCCGTTGCCGATCGGTCATGGCCAGACGATTTCCCAGCCGTACATCGTAGCCCTGATGACGCAGGCGGTTCGCCCCCGTCCGGAAAGTCGGGTCTTGGACATCGGCACCGGCTCGGGCTACCAGGCGGCCGTGCTGGCTGAATTGTGCAAGGAGGTCTACAGCATCGAGATCATCAAGCCGCTGGCCGAGAGCGCCCGGGAGCGGCTGGCGGCCTTGGGTTACAAGAACATCACGGTCCGCTGCGGCGACGGCTACAAGGGCTGGCCCGAGAAAGCCCCCTTCGACGTCATCGTCGTGGCCGCGGCGCCGGACCACGTGCCGCAGCCGCTCGTGGAGCAACTGGCCCCCGGCGGCCGGCTGGTCATCCCGGTGGGCAGCTATTTCCAGGAATTGGTGGTGATCGAGAAGCAGAAGGATGGTACCACCCGCCGCGAGTCCATTGCCCCGGTGATGTTCGTACCGATGCGGGGCGAGGCAGAGGAGGCAGGGCGGTAGGTGAGCGGTTGTTGGCCGTCGTGTGTTGCGAGCGGTTGCGGTGTGGGGGCTGATTGCCCTGCGCTATTGGCTTAACCGACCGAGGAACTGTTCCGTAATCCGCGAGCCGCCCGGCGGCAGTGCTGGACCCGGCACCTTGGCGGCGATATACTCACGACACTGGGCGGTGCCCGAGGAGCCAAGCGATGCGCTGCTGGAACTGCGGCAAGAAAATCCCCGACACGGCCAAGGTCTGCGGGTTCTGCGAGGCGGCCGTGGAAGATGAACCTACGGAGGAGGAAAAGGATGTCGTGCGCGACCTCCTGAAACAGATGCCGCCGGAAGCCTTGGAGGAACTTCGTGCGGCGTTTGAGGGAAGCGAGACGGCCGAAGGGTTCGTCGATCGCATCTTCGTAGGGGACTGTCCGAAATGCGGTAGCGAGGAAACGGGCAACTGCGAGGCTGATCCCGAGATCAAGGAACTCCTAGTCGGGCGCTGCTACCAGTGCGGCCAACTGTGGTGTACTGAGTGCGACCGTCTGTTGGAGCGGGACTCGCCGTCATGCGAGTGCTGGGAGGAAGAATAGAGACCGGCTAGGAGGCTCCACCAGGAGCCAGATCCATGAGACTGCTTTCCATGACATCGCTGGCCCTGCTGGCCGCCGTTATCTTCGCTGAAAGCTCGTTCGGCCACGTGCCCTACTTCGAGCGCACCGACTTCACCAAGGACAAGCCGTTCCGCGTGCAGTCCATCGAGCAGTCGATCGCCGTCTATGCTTGGCTGAAACGTGAGAAGGGACGTACCGACGACGTCGACGTCTACACGTTCACCATCACCAAGCCAACGCGGGTCTTCGTCCAGTGCCTGGCGCCGGTCCGCAAGCGCTACGAGAAGTTTCTGCCCGCCTTTGCTGTTGTTGGCCCGGGGCTGCCGGCTGCGAAAGCCAAGCTGCCCTTCGAGGCGCCTAAGGGCCAGGGCGTCATCGTCATGGAGAACTACAAGCCGGGCGAGCGGCGGCCCACCTTCTACGAGTTCTTCGGCGGGAAGAGTTACTACCGGGGGCCGACGTTAGACAGGGTGCTGGAAGAGCCGGGCACTTACCATGTATACTACTGGGACCCACACGCGCACGGCGGCGACTACGTGGCCGTGCTGGGTTACAAGGAAACGTGGGGCCTGATGGACGTGCTGCGGGCGCTGTTCCGCACGCCGATGATCCGGTGGAACCTGGAACTCCATGACGAGGAATGAGTTTGGGTGACAACGTGCCGTGGCCGGAGTAGGATTGCTAAAACAATCGTCGCGCAGTCGCTTCGGCAGCGCGGGACAACCTGCCACATCCTGGCGCTACGGCCATGATCGAGAAATGGTTTTCAACCATCAAACTCCCATTCACTTGGGATCAGTTTCACCAGTTGCCGCAGAACCCGGCCTACAAGCATGAGTATTGCGACGGGCACGCCTGGCTGACGCCACGACCGAAAAGTCATCATGCCCTGCTGGATTTCGGCTCATTCACCCGCCCAATCGCCGCCCCAGCGACTCCAGAAGAGGTCGTCATTCGCTTATTGACCGACGAAGATTGGGACCGGTTGCCGCCCGTGTTCGCCGCCGCCTTTCATCGCGTCCAGCCGTTTGCCAGCCTTACCAATGAGGTCCGCTTACAGGCGGCTGACGAATGTCTTCAGAGAACGAAAGAAGGCGCCGAGAGACCGCTCATTCCTCAAGCCAGCTTCATCGCGGCGAGCAAGTCCGACGAGGCCCTCATTGGCGCAATCCTGACGACGCTCATACCCAGTGGCGAACCTTCCGACTGGAACTCGTGGCGATGGACCACGCCTCCGCCGCTCGACGCCGTTGCGCGCGTGGTTGGTCGGCCTCATTTGACCTGGATATTCGTGGGACCGTGGCATGCACGTTTCGGGGTGGGCACAGCCTTGCTTGACGCGACTGTAAGAGCACTGATACGACTGGAATATTCGGAACTGACCAGCACGTTTCTTTTGGGCAACGAATCCAGCACTCTGTGGCACTCTACGCCGTTAACTGAAATATGAATTGTTTTGTCTTAAGTTCGCGTACCGCAGCAATTTGTGATTTGGATGCGACGGCGACTTTGGGAACTCCGATTCGCACGCGTTTGTTTTTCCTCGGGTAGTTGCGAGCCGTCTTCGA
>JAPLNB010000193.1 GCA_026693085.1 Planctomycetota bacterium
GGGGACGGTGAGCAACCGGGAGCGGGAGATGACGCCGGCGCTGATCGCATGAAGCGTGGGCCGCAACGAAACAGCACGGCAGGCCATCGCTCACGCGTGTTGCCCCGGGGGCGCGATCTCCACCGCGCTGGAGGGACTGAAAAGTTATGCGGACAGAGTCGGTTGCCCGGGGTCAGTGGGAGGTTGGCAGAAGAGGCGATCCGGCCATTCGGGCGGACCGAGTTTTTTCGGCGGCTGTTCAGGGAACCCGAGTTGGGTTCCCTTTTGTTGCCCGAAGCGGGAGGAATGAAATGGATTGTGCCCGTTTTTTATGACCCCAGACCCATCTGCGCCACTCTCACGGCGTGACGACGATCTTTGGCAGGTAATAGCGCGTGTGATTCGCCACGGCAAGATTCGCCTGGTAGCTGTACCCGGGCGCGAAGTCCACGCGCATCAGGATCCCGTAGTTCGCCTGTCGACCCTTCACCCAGTCGGCAACCAACGGCGTGATATCGGCCTCGATGTTGAATCCCGGCGGCGGCGGATTGGACACTACGATCGTCGCATCGGGCGTAATGGGCGCGTTCACCGGGTCGTTCGCCTGGAATCGCCCCCGATACCACTGGATGTCCTTCTTGACGCTCGCGTAGCGGAAGGTGGCGGTCTCGTCCCAGTCCGTCCGCATGCGGTAGAACAGGATCCTGGCGGGCGTTTCGAAAGCCTTGGTGTTCTCGATCGCATAGACGCAGGCCTTGAGTATCGCGCTTTTCGGCGGAGCGTTCAGCGGCGACAGGTCGAACTTCATCAGGCCGAAGGTCTCCCATGTTCGCCCGACCAGTTCCTCCGTCATGTTGCTGTCGGACTTGTCTTTCAGAATGCTCAGCCCGATAACCATGGGGCAGGCAATCTCGTCGGCCGGCGGGGTCGTCGGCACTTCCGCAAAGAGGCCACCGTGATTCCAGGGCCGCGAGGCGGGCCGGCGCGGCGGCGGAGGCTCGGCAACTCCCGGTTTGTGCGATTGCGAGCCGCCCGCAGAGGCATTGGATGGCGCTTCCAGTACGACTTGCTCGATGCGGTTTTGCCCCGCGCCGCGGCCGATCATCGACCCGATCATCCAGATCACCGCGACCAGCAGAAGCGCGGCGGCGGCGAGTCCGACGAGTTGGTTTTGTCGCTGAGTCATGGTTGGCTTCTTTCCGGCTTCTCGTTCGCAGGCAAGCTGACGATCCTGGGGAGAAACTCCTGCGTGTACAGCCGATTTGCGATGTTGGCCTGGTAGGAATAGCCCCTTGCGAAATCCGCGCGGATCAGCAGGCCGTAGTTGGGGTACTTGCCGCTGGCCCAGTCGCGAACCAGCGGCGTGATGTCGGCCTCGACGTTGTAGCCTGGGGGAGGCGGATTGGGCACTTCGACGACGGCCACGGGCGTCGGGTCGAGGTCGGCGGGCGAAGTTGCCGCAAAACGGGGCCCTGCCGCCCATGGCTGCGACGTGGCCTTTTTCGCCCAGGCCGTCGTTGCGGTTTCGTCCCAATCCGTGCGTACGCGATGGAGAATCAGCCGAGCCGGGGCGAGATACCCGCCGGTGTTCTCAATCCCGTAGACGCATGCCTTGAGCACGGACTTCTCCGGCGGCCGACTCAAACCCGATACATCGAATCTCAGCAGCGCGAAGTCCTCCCAGACGCGGCAGACGATCTCGTCCGCTCCACCTCCATCCGGTTTTGCGCGGTAGAGCGTCGCGTCGATCGAGAGCGGGCTGATGATCCTGCCGATTTCCGGCTCCCGCGGCATCGACATGTACTGCGCCCAGCGAGGCGCCGCGACATACCGGGGCACGCCGCCAAGGCTCCACGGCTGGCTGGTGGGCGGACGCGGGGGCAGCGAGGGCAGCGCCTTAACTGCCACCGGCAACCTACTGGTCTGCCGGCTCTCGAACATGCGCACAGCCATCGGTTTCACGACAATGGCCGTCGCGATCACGCCGAGCACGATCAACGGCGTCAGGAGCAGCGCCTTGAGCTTGGCCCAGCACATGATGCTGGCGGTGGCTTCTGCCAGGGCTAAAGAGCCCGCGGCGGCGCAGGCGACGCCGACCGCCGCCATTGCCTCCGTACAGACCGCCGCCGCAAGTTGCCCCGGCGCGGACTCCACGGCATTAGCCGAGATCAATCCGGCGAGCATGCCGGTCGGCAGCGCTACGCCTTCTTTGCCCAAGTATCCCCGGAGCTTTGTCAGTGCCCTCCCGATACGCTTGGCAGCGGCGTTCTCCGACATCGCCAAGACCTGTCCAGTCTCCTTGACTGATTTGCCTTCGAAAAATCGCAGCAGGATGGCATTACGCGAGGTCTCATCCAGGCGCGCCATGGCGGAATCGAGCACGGGTCGCAATTCCTCCCACGGCTGGGGCTGCGGCGCGGGGGCATCGGCGAGCTTGGCCGCACGGAGTTCATGTTGTTTTCTGCGATGCTCCATTTTCATTATGTTGAGGACGGTGTAGTGCGTGGCTTTGTACAACCAGCCGCTCAGCACCACGGCCGACGAAAGTTTCTTGGCCCGCTGCGCCATGAGAATAAAGACTGCCTGTGTGACATCTTCGGCCAAGTCCGGGTTCCGCGTCTGCCGCAGGGCTGAGGAATAAACCAGATTGATGTGCCGCTCGACCAGTTTCCGGAAAGGTTCTTCGCGGCCGCTCTGCGCATACTCTTCAAGGAGTCGTCGATTGTCCATGGTCCTCTTGCCTGACATAGGCACTATGTACGGCCGGCCACCGTTATGACCGGAAATCCGGCGGATTTTCGCGAGGCGCTGGTCCGGGATCAAGGTACCGATGGGTGGGATCCAAGAGCGCGCAAGTGTTTGGCTGCGTGCGTCAGTGTGCCCTCACCCCTGCTCACTCCGATGCTTAGCTCCCCGCTCCGTGGGGTAGAAGTCGTCGGGTTTCGCCCCAAATTCCTTCTGCTGGTCATGTTGCACGACGGCCAGAGATTCCAGTGCTGTCGCGGCCAACTGCTTGACCGGCGCCGGCCCAGCGATTGGCTCAACCACGGCTGGATTCTCAACCTTGCTCTGACCCAACTGTTGCTCCAATTGCAGGGTCATTTCCTCCACGTCGCTCATATCTTCCGCGTCAACTGCCGGTGCAGGTGTCGCCGCCGCAGGCGTACCCGCAAGCGTGCTGAAGTCAATCCCTTTGTCCTCCGGCGGCCGCCACAGGACCCCGAATGCGAGCAGATTCACCAACGTCGGCCAGATCAAACCAATCACCAGGAAACTGCCCCCGATCCAGACCACGGTGCTCCACCGCGACTCGCGCCACCAGCAGTAGCTGTATGTGACGCCGTTCTCGCGGTGCAGGCGGTCAAGATAATCGACGACCGTCTTGTAGGTCTCGATGGGCGTGCGGGAAGGCCCATAGCGCCGGTAGGGAACATCGGCGACGAAGCTCCTGGGGCGCCACACCGCCTGCACCTGGCCGTCATTCTGTTCGGGCCGCCCGTTGTAGTAAAGGCCCGTGACGACGTATAGGCGCTTCCTGGGTCCGGGTCCAACGTCGACGTCCTCCGGATAGACCACCACATCCTTGAAATGTGGCAAGCCGTTGGTTCGTTCCAGCAGAGCTGCTTCAAACCGCGCCTGGTCGTTCATGCTGTGCGGATAAGCGCTCAGATCGGCCCCGCCGCCAACCTGCCGAACCTTGGCCGTCACAAAGCCCAGGATCAGCGAGATCAGGATCCAGTGCCACCGCTTGACGTGCGCTATCACCATTGGATGCCTCGCCACACATCAATCAGTCATTAACGCCCACTCGACACGCCCACCGTACTCAGGCCCGCCTCGGTCATGGGGACGGCTTCCACATGGCCATCTACAAACAGAACATTTGTCCGATACCGATGTCGCAGGAAATCCAGGCCTTCAGAGCCAAAGTTGATCGGATCTCTGAGGCCCAGCAGATAGAAACTCCATAACGTATCCCGGCCCCCTGGGGAATCCGGCACCAATAGCCGGTGGAAAAGCAGCGATTCCCGTGGCCGCCCATCCGTCGCGAACATCACGACCGTGGGCGTCTTGATCTTCGTCAGCTTGCCACGAGGCGGGTCCGGATTCGTATCCTTCTCACGGTGCCCCAGAATCGCCTCGTTAAACAGGTAACTCGACCATTCGTGCGGTGCGATCCAATCCGAGTCCGCTTGTGTGACGCCTGACATCGCGACCAGTTGGCTTGGACAGGTGAAGTGCTTGCGAAAACCCTCCCGCTGCATGTCCGCTTCGAGGTTCTCCCGGCTGCCCAGTCGAAACTTCACACCGATCTCGATTCCCAACGCCACCGTCACCGGCACCGGTCGTATTTTACCGTTGTCGGTGTAGTAGGTGTACCTCATCGATCTGTTATCCCCCAGCGCCTCGGGATCGGCGGCATCTCCCGGCAGGTCCCAGTGCCGACCCGCCGTCGGCAAATACCCGTTGTGGTCGTTCACATGTACGTACGCAGCCTGACCCATGCTCCGCAACAACGTCTGACACTGCAAGTTCTTGGCCTGCTCATTGACTGTCGTCAGAGCCGGCATCAGCATCGCGATCAACAGGGCGATGATGCCAATCACCACGAGCAGTTCGACAAGCGAGAAGCCGGTCGATCTGAAGGGAGCAACGTCAGAGCTATGCGAGTCATGTAACATTGCCGCCGTCTCCAACTTCGCCGCAACGGTGTGTCCGGCTCTTTGACGTTCTAGAGTCACGAGAGGTTCCCGTTCCGGACACCACCACAGCGGTCATTCATTA
>JAPLNB010000194.1 GCA_026693085.1 Planctomycetota bacterium
GAGGGACGAACGCTGTAGCCCCTTGCCCCGCTGTGGCCGTAATATCCGAAGCTGAATGACCGATGTTCCTGCCTCAACCCGATCCGAGAGCCTTGAGCATCTCAACGGCCTGATCGAGCGGGTGACGTTCCATAATGCCGAGTCCGGCATCGGCGTTCGACATGATCGAGAAGCTCTGCGAAGAGTACAAGATCAACCTGGCGGTCCACAATCATCCTGAGTCCGCCACCTCGGTGTACTGGAACCCCGACAAGGTCCTGGGCGTCTGCAAGGGCCGGGGCAAGCGGATCGGGGCGTGCTGCGACACCGGGCACTGGGTTCGATCGGGGCTTGCCCCAGTGGAATGCCTCAAGAAACTGGAAGGCCGGATCCTGGGATTCCACCTCAAGGATGCGGCCGAGATGGGCAACCGCGAGTCGCGCGATGTGCCGCTGGGCGAAGGCAAGGCCGACTATGCGGCCGTCCTGAAGGAACTCAAGCGTCAGGGCTATCGCGGGGTGGTGGCCATCGAGTACGAGTACGACTCGCCAGAGCTCAAGACCGACGTGGCCAAGTGCGTGGCGTTCGTCGAGAAGACGGTCCAGGCGTTCAACGGCCAGTAGATGCAGTATGGATCGCGCGTGCTTACGGTTTCGCTGATTCACTGACCGGCGAGGGAACACCGCTGACCTTGAAGTGTGCCATGACCTCATTCGGGGTCAGCGCTCGTCCGTACAGGGCGACTTCGTCGAGCCTGCCTTCGAGGTTGGCGAAGTTGTCGCAGCGCCCACCGACAAACACGGACGCTTCGCCGGGCGGAAGGGTCTGATCGAGTTCTCCGACGATGTCCGCTCTGCCATCGAGATAGACGGCGACCGTGTTTCCTTCTCGCACGAGCACGACGTGATGCCACTGGCGCAGGCCGAGCGCGATGCGGCCCGTCAGCACCTGATTCCGCTCGTTGCCGTTGCACACAATCAGGCGGCCCGTCTCGCCGGGATGGTGAGTTCCGCCGATGCCCAGGTGGATTCCGCGCGCGGCCTTGTCACCGTCAGAGCCAAGAGACAAGAAATAGCCGGTGACGGGGCGGGCATCTGCCGGGAGGCCATTCCAAAGCCAAAGCTCCGCGCTATAGATTTCGCCCAGTTGCGGCAGGCGGGTGTGCAGCCGGCCTCCGGCGAAATGGGGGGCGCGGTTGATCTGCGAACCGGAGAACGCCGATGCCGTAAGCCGTGGCTCCGGCAGCCGCCCCGCTCCGCTGCCGACGCCGGGCAGGAAGAGCGCGACACCGTCCTCGTATACCGCGTCGCGGCCGGCTGCGGTTGCATCGCGTGCGGTCGGCGTAACGATTTCGTTGAGCCGCCAGTAGGCCAGCGGCTTGGCGGCCAGCACCGCTTGTGGGTAAGGCCCATGTTCGTCTGGCATGACGCGGCGGGGTTTCTGTGCGACCTCCTCCAATAGCTTCAGCACAGCTTCCACGATGAGCGGTTCGGCTTGCACTTCGAGTCCGGCGGTACGCGCGGGCCAGGTCGTGTAGCCGCCCAGCTTGTGCTGTTCCGGCGGAGGGATGTAGCCGTCGGCGCCATTGGCCAGCTCGATGTTGAATGTGGGCTGGAGCGGGCTTTGTGCTTTGAGCTTGAGACCGGTGATGGCGAAGACCTCGTTGGGGATGGCCGCGATGCCAAGGCCGCCAATGCACAGTGCCTGGAGCTTGAGTTCGGTCTTCTGCCGTTCGTGGAGCTGGATTGCCTCGGCGGCGTAGATCTCCGGGAGCGATTGCGGCAAGCGGTTTCCAAGGGCATTGACGATTTGCCGCGCCCAAGCGAGCCGTCTTTCGTCCGGCACCTGGTATCGCAGCGTCAACGTATTTTCGCTCATGCGCAGCGGAACCCAGTCATTCCACTGGATGCTCCGGTACACCTCGATCGCGCGTTCGGCGACTTCGCGAGCGTAGGCATCGTAGCCGATCTCGCGGCGCGGCGAGCCGTAGTCCATCCACAGGAGGTCGCCGCTGGTGCCCTGCGACATCATGCCCACGAACGCCGGCGAGCCTGCCTCGGCGCCCAACAACTTCGCGATGTGCAGTGCAAACCGACCGTAGTAGTCCGACGACAGCAGCGCCGATTCATAATAGTGCTGCGAGTAGTTCGCAAATAGAGCGAGCGGCCGGCCCTGAAGCGACTGCACGGCCAGCACCGAAAGGCCAGGGTCCACCGGTCCCGAGGGGCCAACGGCATCGGGGCTTTCGTGGCCCGGATGCATGTGAGCGCGGACGTTCTGCTGGCCGAAGGGATCGTTCAGCATCCGGTCCGGGCGGCGAATCCAGCGCCGGTTGAAGGTGTGGTCCCAATCGTCCACGACTGCCCAGCCGATGCGGGCGGGCGTCAGATTCCGGGCCGCGCCAGCGATCGCTTCGGCGATTTTCGCCGGGAGCGCCCTGGCGTAGTCCGCATCAACGCGGCTGCCCAGACAGGCCATCGCCGAAGGCGCGGAGTGCGTGTGCGTGGCTGAGACGAGCATTCGGTCTGTCGGAATGCCGGTGGAGGATTTCGCCAACTCCTTGGCGCGGTCGATCAGTGCGCGATCCATCATGCACGTGTCAACGAGGCACATCGCGAGGCGCATCCGGCCGTCATCGAGGACCAGCGCTTTGGCATAGAGACGATCCACTACCTTGTTGGCCGTACGCTCGGTGAACATGGCGTTCACAATGACGGGGAATTTGTCCGGCGAGATGTCCACCTGATGTGCACCAGCGCGAAAGGTTCCTGCGGGCGCCGGGGAAATTGGCGGCGAGCCGGGCGATTTGGCCCCTTCTGCTGCAGGCAACTCGGCGGCCAGAGCCAGCAGGAGTGCCAACGGTATCATGGCGAGCGGATGACGAAGGGCAAATGGCATCTTTCACCTACGGGTATTGCTATACGCTCCACGGGGTGCGCATGGGCCGATCGAGCATGGCGTTGGCCTCGGCGTCATTGACGAACAGCTCCCGGGCCGGATCCCATCGCAGTTTCCTGCCCAGTTTGGCCGCGATCTGCTGGAGGTGGCACATCGCGTCCGAGCAAAAGGCGATGTCAATCGGGGCCGCTGGCTTGGTCTGCCCTTTCACCGCATCAATGAAGTTGACATGGTGATTGTCGCTCTTGAACAGATGGACGCCGTTGGGGCCGATCGTGGCTTTGAGCAGCGACTTCGGGTTGGCGTCCAGCCGCTGGCGATCTACATGCACCCACCCCTTGGTGCCGAGGAACATCACGCCATGGCCGTGGCCGCTGGCCTGCAGGGGGTGCTTTGCGCTGGTGCCGTCGTCCATATGCACGAGGGTAACACCGTTGGCATACCGGTTTTCGATCTGCCACTGCACGGCAACGTCCGTAAGGAGCCCCTTGGGGAAAACCGCCCTTCCCTGGACCTCCGTCGGTCCGGAGAGGTCAGTGCCGTTTCCCCATTGGGCAATATCGAGATGGTGAATCCCCCAGTTGCCGATCATGCCCATGCAGTAGTCCGAGATGGAGTACCAGACGCTCCACCCGTCCTTGTCGGTATACGGCCGGCATCGCTGGAAGCTGTACGGCGTCATCGGTGCCGGCCCCAACCAAAGGTCATAGTCCAACTCCTTCGGCACCGGCTCAACCGGCTGGATTGGGCAGGAAGAGACACTGCCCGGTACGCCCACCAGAATCGTCTTCAATTGGCCAATCTTCCCGTTGCGCACCAGCTCGCAGGCCAGGCGGAAATTGCCGCCGGACCGCTGCTGCGTCCCAAGCTGAAATACCACGCCGCTATCCTTAACGGCCTTGCGGACGGCCTGCGCCGCTCGGAGACTCCAGCCGATGGGCTTCTCGCAGTACATATGCTTATGCTGACGGGCCGCCTCCAGGGCAACCAGCGGATGCCAGTGGTCGGGCGTGGTGATCTGCACCGCGTCGATGTCCTTGCGGGCCATGAGTTCCCGGAAATCCATGAAGGCGGCGCAGTTCTTGTTGCCGTACCAGTCGTCCACCGCGTTCTTGGCTTTGAGTCGCTGGGCTTCATGCACGTCACAGATGGCAACGATCTGGACGTCCGGATTCCCGCGGAACGTGTTCATGTTGCCCGTTCCCTGAATTCCCAGGCCGATGCATCCGAGCGCCACACGGTTTGACGGCGCGGCCTCGCCCGCATGGCACAATACTGATGAAGGAACGATCGCTGGAAACCCGAGAATCCCGGCGACCGCGGCAGATCGCGAGAGGAATCGCCGACGTGTCAATCGGCAAGAGTTTGTTGGCGTCATGGGTCGCTCTCCGTTCGTGGCGCGTGTGTGCCGGGAGTTCGCGCCTGGCAGGCATTGTACCGTGTTCGGAGGGGGGGCAAGTAGCACGGTCACCGTATCCCCGCATCCGGCAGCGTATGAAGGAGACGATCATCTGCTCGCCCGGGGCAGAATCGCCGAGAGCACAAGAGTGGTAAGCCACCAAATGAGCCCGGCCGATGTTGAACAGCCGGGTTTCGTGGCCATGAATGCACGTCACCTCACAGAAGCATTCGCCCAGATCGAAGTTACCGACCTGCGCCTCACCATCCACCTCTTGGGTTTAGGGCACGCTGGAGGGATAATCGTGCATCATGACCGTCCTCGAAGCCATCAAGCTGCGTCGCAGCGTGCGCGCGTATTCGCCCAGGCCCATCCCCGATGATCTGATGCAGCGTATGCGAGATGCCCTGCGCTACGCACCATCGGCCTGCAACATCCAGCCCTGGCAATTCGTCTTCGTGACTGATCCGACGCCACGGCGTGATCTGGCACGCACCGCCAAGGAACAAATGTGGATGGCCGATGCGCCGGTGACGATCGTCGCCTGCGGCTATCCCAAGTTGGCGTACCCGCGGATGGGCGGCCGGCACAGCAGCCTCGACATTGACATCGCAATTGCCCTGGATCACCTCACCCTGGCCGCCGTCGCTGAGGGCCTGGGCACGTGCTGGATCGGCGCGTTCTCCGAGGCGGATGCCAAAGCGATCCTCCACGTGCCCGAGGACGTGCGTGTGGTCGCCATGATGCCGCTGGGCTATCCCGCATCCGACGGCCTGATCCATCCCGTGACGGAGGCCCAGCGCAAGCCCGAAGTCGAGGTGTTTGTCTTGGAGAGATTCCAATCCTGATAAACGGCCTCGAAACCGAAGATGCTGGTCCACGCCCACCGGGCAGAAGATTGCAGCCGCATCATCGCAGCGTACAATCAGCGCCCAACCAGGGGTAAGAAGGAGACAGGTCATGGCTGAGACCACTGGCACCCTCAACTCCGCAACGAACACGCAACCGGACATGGGCGCTCCGCCGTTACAGGTGGAGCCGGCCGCCCCGGAAGTGCAGCAACCGGAGCCTCCACCAGAATGGGCGGCGAAGCTGCAGGCGGACGTGACGGCGCTGCAGGAGCAGGTGGTTCGCTGGCAAAGTCATCCTCCAACGTGGTTCAGGCAGGCGACAGCGAAGCTGGCCAAGGAGGCAGCGAAGCAGATCGACCTGGCCGCACAGCTGCGCCAACTTGAGCAGCGGGTACAGAAGGCCCGCGACGCACAGACACACGCACTCGTCGCTTCCTCCAACCGTGCGGTGACGGCCGCCGGTAAAGGTCTCGCAGTCCAGTTCGGAAAGCAACTGAAGGACATGGATCGCCGCATCAGGGGTGTCGAGAAGATCCTTGGCCAGATCCAGCGGAAGATGAAGTAGCGAGGCTTGCACCAGCGCGATCAGCTCCGCCTCGCCTGTTCTCCGCGGGACCGGTGACCTCACTCTGGCGGACTTCCATCACGACGAACGCTTCGCTTCGCCGGAAGACTCGCGCCAGTTCGCCGCCGGCGCCGCCCTCGCCTCTGGTGACAGGGAAGCCAGACGCTGGGGCAGGATAATCACCACGCCACGGGGCTTAGCGGCGGAAGGTCACTGGGACGGAAGGAGATGAACGTGAGCTACTTCGGCACGGTTTCGTTTGTGTTCGTCTGGGTAGGAGCCGCGGTGGCTTCGGGCGGACAGCCGCTCCGGCACGTGGACGTCTTTGTCTCGGGCAGAGACGGCTACGCGGCTTATCGCATCCCGGCCGTCGAGACTACGCCCCGTGGCGCGATTCTGGCGTTTGCGGAGGCAAGAAAGCACAACCTGAGCGACCCGGGTGAAAAAGGGCAGGAGATCGACCTGGTCCTGAAGCGCAGCACCGACGGCGGCGCCACGTGGTCGAGCATGCACGTCATCGAGCACTCCGGAGAGTTGTGGTCGTCGGCCAACCCAGCCACCGTGGTCGATCGCTCCAACGGCCGCGTCTGGGTGTTTTATATCCGCTGCAAGCCGGGTCGGGGCACCGAGTCGGCGCATCCCGGGACCGATGATGTCGCCAACCTGGCCCGGTGGAGTGATGACAACGGTCTGACTTGGTCGGAGCCGATCGATCACACGCGCGTCGCCCGCAACATGGCCGACGGGCAGTGGCGCATCAGCGTGCCCGGTCCCGGCGGCGCGGTTCAGGACCGCAAGGGCCGGCTGATTGTGCCCATGTGGCGGCACGCTCCCTGGGGCAATTTCGCTCTGGTGAGCGAGGATCACGGTCGCACGTGGCAGCGAGGCTCTCAAGTGTCCCTGCCGCAGGGCGGCGACGAAGATCAGCTGGTGGAACTCTCGGACGGGCGGTTGCTGCTGGACATGCGACAGCAGAGCGGGCCCCACCGTTGGATGGCGATCAGCGCCGACGGCGGCCGCTCCTGGTCGCAGCCCGTGGCAGGCCAGAAAACCACGCCTGTCTGCTGCGCCATCGAGCGATACACGCTCAAGTCGGCTGGCGATGACCGCGACCGCATCCTCTGGACCGGCCCGGTCGGGCCTGGGCGCAACAAGCTCGTCGTCCGCACGAGCTATGACGAAGGCCAGACATTCTCGCGCGAATGCCTGATCTCCGAAGAACCGGCCGCATATTCCGACATGACGATCCTCAAGGACAAGTCCGTGGGCGTGCTTTGGGAACGAGCGGATTATCGTTTCATCACGTTCACCCGATTCGATCGCGACTTCCTAGAGCCAGCGGTCGCCCCGCGGCAATAGGGCGGAGGGTGTGCTTGGCTGCTCCTTCTCGGATTTTCATTCAGGCGTGCTTCATGTTCATGGTTGGGCTGGCGCTGAGGGCAATCCGCATGTCAGTTCCTGCTTTTCGCCGCATAAGTCACCGGAGCTGTCATTGAACCCTGTCCGCGGAGCCATCGATCAGGCGAGTTCCTCGGTGCACTATCTGGACGATGAGCAGCTGGTTCGATCCGAGCAACTGGCCGTTCTTGAGGCCATATTCAACGAAAGCGTTCGCGATTCCGAACTCAAAGAGCTGAGCAGCCATTTCGCGCCGCTCCTGCGCGGCTCCGAGGCTGACCACCCGTGTCATCTTGGCGTGTGGGGAAGACCGGCACCGGCAAGACGCTCACGATCAGCTACTTCCTCAACCTCCTGTCGCAGATGTGCCAAGCTCGGAGCATCCCCATGCGCCACCTGCGCCTGGATCTGTCCACGCCCCGGCCATGTTTTCGCGCCCTTAACGACCTGGCTTGTCTTCTCAACGCCAGCAAGCGGTACAAGAAGGGCATCTCGCTCGACGAGTTGATGCTTCGGATCGAGCAGGCCCTAAAGGACTACCGCGGCTACCTGATCCTGTTCGTGGACGAGGTGGACCATGTGCGCCGGGACTCGGACACATTCTTCACTTTCCTCGTCCGTCGCCTCCCCCAGGCCATCCCCGCACGGCTGATCCTGGTCTTCGCCTCCAACCGCCTGGACTGGCCGGATCATCTGGACCCAAGGGTCAAGTCATTTCTCAAGATGAATGAGCTGATCTTCAAGCCTTAGGACGCGATGGACTTGCAGCACATCCTGCGGATCCGCGTGGAGAAGGCCCTGCATGCCCAGGCAGTGGGGCCGGGTGTGGTGGAGAAGATCGCGGCTCTGGCCAGCCGGGATCACGGCGATGCCCGACAGGCAGTCGCTCTTCTGGCCAAGAGTGCCTACCTGGCCGAGAAGACCGGCAGCCACATCAGCCTGCCGCGGATGGATGAGGCAGCTTCGGTGATTGAGCACGACCGTTACCTGACGATGGTCCGAACAGCCCCGGTTCAGATGCGCGCGGTCCTGTCTGCAGTGATCGAGGCGGCGGAAAAGGCTGACAAAGAGCCCGTCGGCACGGGCGATGCATACGATGCCTACCGAGTCGTTTGTGACAAGGCGCAACTGTGTCCGCTGAGCACCCGGGCCTTCGCGGATCTTGTGGCGGAACTCGATCTCTACTCGCTGGTACGCACTCGCGTGCTTTCCCATGGCCGATACGGCCGAACGCGCGAGATCATCCTGGACCTGCCTGAGGATGTTCTGGAAAGAATCAAGACGACCATTGGAATAGACCTGGAGATGCGCAGGTGAGCGCCTGCCCCAGCGAATTCTTTGGCCCATCGCTGCAGACGTACCGGGTCTGGATGCCCAGGAATCTGCTGTCGAGGCTTTGCCATTGCCGACGCGCCTTTTCGTCGCTCATGCCCGCCATGGCCCTGGATATGGCGCACTCGATCTCGTTGACCTGCCGCAGCGTGAGCTCCAGCCGCTGCTTGGGCTGAGCCAGCCTGCTCTGATCTTTGATCAATTCATCAAGATCGGCCAGCCCCACAAGCATCTTCTTTTCGCCGGCGGTAAGGTTGACGCCAATCCCGTCGTAGGGGCTGACTGTTGTGGGTTTCAGAGTTTCGAGAATGGCATCGACGCTTGTGCCGCCGACCTCTCGCGCCTCCACCATCTGGTCGGCCACGATGCCAAGTTCAGCGAGGGCCTCGCCCCGGATCTTGAGTGGTTGCGGATCGAGGTCAGAAACGTCGATTTCGATGGGCTTCCGGTCGGCGGCGATGGATCTCCGCCAATCCGTTCACGATCGCCAGCGGGCGGATGATCTCCTACGTGCGCGGCGACCTGGTCGTTACCGGGCTCTCACCGAGCGGGCCAGAACCCCTGGCAGCCGTGGACATTGGTGAGCGCGGCGAATGGACGATGCCCGTCCTCGCCAACGGGCGGCTCTTCCTGCGAACCAGCGAGGGTAACCTGATTTGCCCGGATGTCCGTGAGTCGAGGTAGCCTCAGGCATGTGTGCTGGTCCTGAGGTCCCATTCGATGATATTGCGGCGTCAACATTTCTACGGCGTGTCAAGTATTGGAATCTGTTGGCTGCTTGGGGGAGAGGCCGCAAGAGTCCCGGAGATTTCGGCATGAAACCCCGCTGGCGCCTCACGCTCTTCGCTTTGGCTGCTCTGGCCTCCCTGAGATGTGGGATCGTGACGGCCGCGTCCGAGGAGCCCGGCCCGCCCCTCAAGCAAGGCGATGTTGTCCGCCTTGGTGGACGCCGTGCGGTCCTCACCAAGCTTGACGTCCTCCCTTACGTCGAAAGCGATTACACGAGGCGGTTCAGGTTCGACACCTGCGACAACCCAAAGCTCAAAGAGCTTCGCGAGCGGTACCGCCTGGACGAGGTGGTCGCACCCGGCAAGGACGAGTTCGATCGCCAGATCCTGCTGCTGGACTGGGTCAACCACCGCTTCAAGAAGTTTGGCCAGCCCACCTCGCCTGCGCGCGGTGCGCTCGACATCCTCAAAGCCATCGATGCGGGCAACGCGTTCTTTTGCTCCCATTACGGCGACGTGATGGTATCCGCGGCGGCCAGCCTGGGCTGGATAGACCGCCCGCACTCGGCTGATATGCCCGGCCGCTGGCAACCCACTGGGCGATCACCTGGTTGTATTTCGCG
The DNA here is from genome assembly GCA_026693085.1 of Planctomycetota bacterium. Lineage (GTDB taxonomy): Bacteria > Planctomycetota > Phycisphaerae > Tepidisphaerales > Tepidisphaeraceae > JAPLNB01. The sequence goes on from JAPLNB010000194.1 coordinate 9,774, forward strand.
CGACTTGCGGGCGTGCCGTACTTCCCCAGACAGATATCGCGCCCATTTAGGCTAACGATGGCTTGTCCGGATGACTTGTGGAAACGGTACTTGGGAGCCGTATTCTCCGACAGCTTTGGCATGATGCGGCCTCCGCAGGAGCCCAAAGACGGAAGACTTCCGTTTTTCTCAGGCTTCTTCGAGCCGCACTGCCGACCGTCGGCAGGTACTCAAGTCACGTGTTCGGCGGGTTTTACTGCAAAGCGGGCGATGGGATTCGAACCCACGACGTCAGCCTTGGGAAGGCTGCATTCTGCCACTGAATTACGCCCGCAGAGCCGGAAAACACGAGGTTTTCTGCATTCGGCGGCATCGAATTGTAGTGCAATAAAGCCACGAGTGCAACTTATTGCACTACATTTCCTTCGAGCCTCCCTCAAATTCAGCCCAAAAAAGCGAAACATGCGGCGTAGAATGGAGCCCTCTGACGCTCGCAGTCTCGGCATCAGTCGTCGATCTGCGACGAGCGGCGCGCTGTTGGTGGAAGATGCGTCTGGATGGCGACGAAACCGAGAGCAGGTCATCGGCGGGAAGCTTCCTCCGTTGTCGGGGTGTCACCCGTCAGTACCAACCGTGGTATCAGCATTGCGGCACCCACGTCTTTGAACCTCCGGAGCGAGGGACGCGGCCGCCGAACGCGTGGCCACCACGCTCAACCTCGCCTAACGACAACCCTCGACCGTGTTGGTCTTCGCCGGATCGGTGTATAGCACATGCCTCGGGACAAGCCGTCTGGCCAAACAGGATGTTTCGTTTCAGCGTGTGGCGTGTGAGCCGCCGTTCCGACCGAATTCTTGCGGGTTCAGGCCTGCTGTAAGCAGCGCGTTGCGCCAGTTCCCGAAGCGTCTTTCGGCAGCGCGATAAAGGGGTCTGTCGTCGCGGTATACGGCATTCGCGTTGACCGGCATCGCCTCAGCTACGCGGGCGAGGATCGCTTGGACAACCCCTTCATTGGTTCAACTTCGCCTGCGCTCCAGTGTATGACATGATTCGCGGTTTGCTGAGGCTGCTTCGGTAATTGCGCGTGGTGAGTGAGTGTATGTTTCTCCCCTGATGGTGCTGTAACGCCCGATGGACACGTCGGCTTGCCAACCGGATTGTCACGTCGGACGACCGGCCACCGGCTGACATAGGGCGTTGGGTCAAGTTGCCCGACTTGCCGGCCTCAGCCGCACGAAAACACGAGGTCAATCGGCAGGGCAGACGGCCACCGCCTCTTCAAGCAGTTGGGCGGCCACCTGCATAGGGCTTACCTTACGTTCGGCCGTGCTCATGTGCTGCGCGAGGCGCCGGAGTTTCGTGCGTGTCGCTGGACTCATCGGCACCTTCGAGCGGAGGACCCCGTCCTTGGAGGTAGGGCGCCCCGGGCGACGTCCGCGGCTGGGTTGAAGCTGCTCCCGTAGAGCATTGATTCGTCGATCCTTAGCGTCACCAGGTGCGGGTACTCCTCCATATGATAGGGCCACATGTAAAACGGCGTGCCCACCAGGAACTTCCCCGGTGGGATGGGCACGCAATTCAAGGTCAGCTTGTCGGTAAACCCCGAGAACCAAAGGCTTTCGATCGGGCAGGAGAAAGGGCTTGGTCGCCTCAAGCCATCGGCCCTTGCGCAACCTGCCGGACCGCAATCAGGGGAGGCCTCCTTCGTCGTCTAAAAGTGAAAATTTTCACCTTTTCATGGAACCAAGTTCTTCCTGTGGCGTCTATCCTGACAATGCTGGTGTGCAGACGCCTGGCACAGAGACGAGGCGGACGGTAGGAAACATAGGTGAAGAAAACCGCCGCGCTGGAGCGAGTTGTCTTCGCCAATGGCAGGAAGGCCGCTTCGAAGGACGGCTTGTTTCCGCAAACGATGGACAAAAGCCCCCTTATGGAGACCGCCTATGGACGAGCAGATCAAGCTGAGCCGGCGGGAACGGCAGATCATGGATATCGTCTACGGCCTCAACCAGGCTACGGCGACTGATGTTCTGATGGCCATCCCTGACCAGGTATCGCGGGCAACCGTACGCACTTTGCTCCGCATCCTTGAGGAGAAGGGACATCTCAAGCACCACAAGGAAGGCCGGGAGTTCGTCTACAAACCAGTCCGCCCGCGCCATCGTGCCGGCCAGTCGGCACTGCGTCGGATCCTGAGCATCTTTTTTGATGGTTCCCTGGAGAAAGCTCTTGCCTATCACCTGGCCGATCCCGCGACGAGTCTGGAGCCGGAGGAACGGGATCGCCTGATCGAGCTGATCCGAAAGTCTAGCGGAAAAGGAGACTAAGTCACGGCAAACCTTGTGCATGCATTCTCTGTCGCATGGACGCCGGTCCTGCTGGATTCGGGCATCAAGGGGGCTGTGATCCTGGTGTTGGCCGCTGGTGCAGTCTTCCTGATGCGCCGCGCTTCCGCGGCGCTGCTGCATGCGGTCTGGTTGCTTGCCATCATCAGCGTCTTGTTCCTGCCGGCCCTATCCATTGCGCTCCCGGGATGGCACATCTTGCCGTATGGGTGGAGCCTGAATCCACAGGTCGCGGTCAAGGCCGGACAGAAAACCTCGCCTGGTGATAAGCCGGCGGCCCAAAACCCTCGGAATGCGTCGGGCGCCGGCGAAAGCCGTGGTGAGGGAACAACAACGATTGAACCACCAACTCCTCCGCCGGCCAGGACGGCAGCAGCGCCTCCAGCCGAACAGCCAATGCCGACGTCGCCCGCGGTGGATCGAGCCTCACGGACAACCTGGTCGATTGGTTCGGTCCTGTGGTGGTTTGGTGGACTCTGGGCAATCGGTACCTTTGTTCTCCTCGTGCGAGCGGTTCTCGGCCAGGCGAGTCTGTGGGGACTGCGTCGCAGTTCCAACCGAATCATGGATGAACGGTGGATCTCCAGGAGCGAGGCCATCCGCTCACGACTGGGAGTGAGCCGCTCCGTCGTCCTGTTGCAGAGCGATCGACGACGCGTGCCGATGGTCTTGGGGATCTTCCGTTCGAGCCTTCTCCTGCCCAGCCAGGCCGACGCGTGGCCGGAAGCGCGTTGCCGCGCGGTGCTGATGCACGAACTGGGCCACATCAAACGTTGGGATTGTCTAGCCAAGCTGCTGACGCAGGTTGTCTGCGCGCTGTATTGGCTTAACCCGCTTGTGTAGATTGCGTCCAGGCGGATAGACATCGAAGCAGAGCACGCGTGCGACGATTTGGTAATCAACAACGGCGCTGAGCCGCGTGACTACACGGCACAGGTCATCGAGATCGCATCGGGATCCACTACGGGTGTCTTGGCCGCGTGTAGTGCCATCGCCATGGCGCGCAGATTCCATCTGGAGGGACGGCTGCTGGCGATTCTGGATCAGAAGAGCAACCGGCGATCTGTGACGGTGGCAGGCATATTGGTTACTGCCACGCTGGTTGCCGGTGCCGCCGGAGCCGTGGCCAGCGCTCGCGCCGCCGGCCCGGCCAAGGTTAGCACTTACGCCGTCCAGAATGAGTCAATAATCGCGCAGGCCAGCGAAGACCACAGAAACCCTGATGCCCCCACTGCCGTGGGCGACGCCGCAGCGGAGCCGGCGGACCCGATGTCCAAAGAAGTCGCCCGGATTCTGGCCAAGGCCGACGAAATGGGGGCCCTGCGAAAGCAACGTTCACGGCAGTACCTCGCTTCCTTGCCTGACGAGCAGTTGGCCAAGCTGTACGCTTCTCAGCCCCAGCGCCAGCCCCGGCAGGGGGACATTGGCTTGGACACCGCACGCCTGGACACTGCACTCAAGGCGGTCAGGGAACGCCGTGGAGCGAACATCGATGAGATGTCCAAATGGGGGGGACCTCTGAGCGAGCAGGACGAAAGGGATTTGCAGCTACGACATGCAGGACATGTCGAGGAGCTGGCAGCCCTGGGACCGGAGGCTGTGCCGGCATTGGCGCTGTGGATGGGCAACACATACAGAGCCACCGGGAAGTCCAGCCTGATCAAGGAGGTTCTCATCAAGATGGGACCGAAAGCGGTCGAGCCGGTCATGGGTCTGATGGCCAGCCGGGACAGCTATCTCAGAACCAACGCTGCAGACGTGTTGAGTCGCTTGGCCGACCCGCGGGCCAAGGACGTTCTGACCCGTGCGCTTGGTGACGCGGACCCATCGGTGCGGCGGTGCGCTATCCAGGGCCTGCTGGCTCTTGGCCCGGAGACGGTCGGAAAGGATGAGCTTGTCAAACGGCTGATCGGTGGCCTGCAGGATGAGCCCCGCATGTTCGACTCGATTCGCGGACTCCAACAATACGGTGATGAAACGGCAACTGACACCCTTGCCGTCATCGAGCGTTTCCATCTGGGGCGGGGCAAGGGCAATTTCCGCTACATGGCCCGACAGGCCATCAACGCGATCCTGCAACGTGCCGGCAAGCCGACACAAGAGATCGCCCGTGAAGAGTACGACTCGGATCGCACACCCACCGTCGAAGAGATGCATGCGGCGGCCCGGTGTCCCAACGCGGCGATTCGTTGTCAGGCGGTCCGTGGCCTGGCCGAAACCCGTGAGGACCAGACTGCGATTTTCCTGATTGAGCGACTGGGCAAGGAGGAGGAATCGCAGGTTTTGGGAGAGATCGCGTATTCATTGAGCATTGTCATGATGCCAGGCAGGGGTTCCACCAAGTCAGCCGTCTCGCCCAAGGTCATGCAAGAGGCATTCGATGCTTTCCTTTCCATGGCCGGGACCGGACAGACATTCAGGACGACCAAGGCAATCGAGTCGGCTCGATCAATTCTCCACCCAGCTAGTGGCTCAGCGGTGCCTCTCAAGGGCGTCGATCAGCTCAAACGGATCGTTCGCGAGGCTCTCTCTTCGGAGGACGCCGGCCTGAAGAATGCCTGCTACTTGGCGATTACGTCGATTGCCTCGGTTGCCCCTGAAACCGCCGCCAGTTGGACTGCGCAGGAGAAGAAGCAACTGCAAGAGCGACTCCTTCCGTTGCTGGATCAGCCCAGTCCCGACTTCAGGCTCATCGAGTGCCTGGGATGCGTCGGAGATGCGCAGTTGACGTCGAGGCTGATTCGACTGCTGGACCACAGCGATTCAACTATTCGGAGTTTTGCAGCATCCGCGCTCGGCCAGATTGGCGATCCGGAGGCGATCCCCGCCTTGAAACGCGTGGCCGAGACCGATCCTGCGCAGCATGGAAACGGTGTCTACGGGGTGCGCGAGGCTGCCAAAAGAGCAATTCAGACGATCCAGAAGTAAGCGAGTGTGGATTATGCGGCCAACCGCCGTCATGCCCAATCGAACATCGTTAACGATTGTGGTTGCCACCTGCAGCAGATACAGAGCTTCGCGCGCTGAGTCCGCGCGCTGCGTCGTCGGCCGCGCTCGCCAAGGAAAAGGACCGCGGCCCAGCAATGCAAGGGGCATCTGACATAAGGACACACTTCCATCGTTTCTCAGACGCGCCGCTGCGTCGTGAGTTTCACGGCATCCCGAGTGCATCGCATCGCCCGCGTTCGCCGCCGGCCACAACTATGTCCGAACGAAGGAGCATCTCTTCTCCGTGGAATAGCCCCTGCCTGGGCCGACATCGGCGTTTCCCGATGTCACATTTCCCGGCGTCGAATCAAGAGGGGCGGCCCAAGGCCGCCCCGGTGTGCGATTCTGCTGATCTTTCATTGAGCCTTGGGCGTCTCACCCGACCGGCTTGCGGGGGCAGCCATCTCTGCTATCGGGTTCTTCACCGGAATGGCCGGGACTTTCGGCAGATCCAGCTCCTGCACTTCACGAACCTTCAGGTCGGCGTCGATTACCCGGTAGGTCTTGGCGCCTTTCGCCCGATACCAGAAGATTGGCGTGCCGGCTTGGCCAAGGTTCACGCCTTTGCCAGCGTAGTGCCACAGCTCGCCGTTGCCGGGCTCGCCGACGAACATGTAGCCTCGGCCGATCGTCTGCATCGACTTGATCAGCCGATCCTTGAGGGCCTTGTCCATGGGAATATTGCGGTCCTTCGGAATCTCTCTGTCCAGCTTCTGAATCAGGGTCGGAAGCGTCATATGGTCGAAGGTGTCAGGGAACTTGCCGCCGCTGAGCTCGGCCAGAACGCCGAGGGTATTGAGCAGGTCTCTCTCCGTCGGTTGCGAGTAGTCCATGGACATGTTGGTCAGCTCATAACCATCCGGTGGGGTGAGGCTGAACTGCTTTTCGTCGACGGGGACATCCCAGGCGAAATCGGTCATCAGCAGCGATATAGCCTGAAACATAGGGGACTGCATGGTGATCTCGATCTGCACGGGAAGCTGCGTTTGGCGATCGACCCAGATATACATGGACTGGCCTTCCTTGCCTCCGGTGAAGGTTTCTGTCGCGCGGCCATTGAGGACCTTCTCCCCGTCCGGCTTGAAGTCCTTGTGGTCCTTCTTCTTCAAGTCGGCCAGCAGGTTCATGCTGCCGGGCATCTTGGAGTCATCGAAGTTCTCAATCGACATCAGCATCGCTTTCTTCTGGGCCGCCATGAGGGTCAGGGCTTTCTTGGCCTTCAGATCCCAGACGCTGATGGCGTCGCCCTCAGGCGTGTGCATCGTCTGCCGCATCCGGCCGGGTTCGGCAATGATTACCTCCGCAACGTTTTCCTGGGCCTTCTGCCCCGGGGGCGTTACCGTGGTTCTCATCTTGAACGCCACCGATTGCACGGCCCGGATATGCTCCAGCACGTCGCCAAAGGCCATGTTTCCTGAATTCCGGCCAGGCCAGTACAGCAAGCTACCGATGAGCATTGCTACAAAAATAACCGCCGCGATTTTGAGTATAGATTTCATTGGAATATATCTCCTGTTAGAAAGTGACCAGCCTCTCCGCTGCCCGACCGACAGACGCGCCAGCGTCTGCTCGATCACCTGGGCAGGCGGTTGGGCCGAGGAAGCCCTTTCCCGCAGCGATGCAACCGCGCGTTCGAGCACGTCATCCGGTTTGTCATCTGTTTCGTGGGACATGGGCTACCTCTGCTTCTGCTCGACAACGCCAACACCTGAAAGCAGCTCCCGGAGCCGGGCGCGGGCGCGGTGCAGCGCCACGCCGACAGCGTCGATCGACATTTCCAACTGAACGGAGATCTCCTGGTAACTGAGCTCGCTCAAGAACCGCAGGCAGAACACCTCGCTTTCCCGATTGGGCAGTTGGCCGACGGCATCGCGAAGCTGTTCGCCGACCTCCACCGCCACCGCCCGGGCCACGGGATCGCTCGCCGCTGAGCCATCGGGCTGGTTCCGGTCCAGCAGCCCTTCAGATCGCTGCCTGTGCCGTCGCCGGAGCAAATCCAGCGCCCGGGCTATCGCCAGCCGCTGCAGCAGTCCGGCCCAGTGTCTCACCGGGCTTCGGCAGGACGCTTCCATGGCCGAGATGAACGTTTCCTGGAAGCAATCGGCCGCATCAGCCTCGCTGGGCAGGAGCCTATAGGCGGTCTTCCACACCAGCGGGCCATACTCGCGAAC
>JAPLNB010000195.1 GCA_026693085.1 Planctomycetota bacterium
GGGGCTGGAGGACCTGCGTCCGCCCACGCCGCCCAAGGGCGAGGAGGTGGTCGTGTAGTGACTAATGCAAAATCGGGTCCTTGATCTATCAGGACTTATGAGGGGCAATACCAAACATGGGCTAACAAATTGACCACACCAGAGAATGCCATTTCGCGGCGTCACTTCTTGCTCTCCGCCTCGTTGGCGACGACCGCGCTGGGCTTTGAACCACTGACGGGCATGGGTGCGTTGGCGCAGGAATACCCTGCCCGGGCGGACGCCCCGGGAAGATTGTGCCTGTGGTCTGACCGTCCGGCGCAAGCGTGGATGACGGAAGCCCTGCCGATCGGCAATGGACCCATGGGGGCAATGCCCTTTGGCGGCACCGGGGTCGAGCGGGTCCAGTTCAATGAGATCAGTCTCTGGACCGGAGATCGCATGGCTGTCGAGGGCCTTGATGATGATGGCCAAAACATGGGTGCCTATCAGGCGTTTGGCGACATCCTCATCCATCTCGGCCATGACTTCTCCAAGGTAACCGATTACCGGCAGGAGCTCGACATCGATCGTGCCGTTCATCAGGTGACCTACGAATACAACGGCGTGCGCTATCAACGAACAGCCTTCGCCAGCCACCCCGACGGAGTCATTGTGATCCACCTGACGGCGAACAAGCCCGCCGCCTACACCGGTCGCGTTCAGCTTGCGGACATGCACCAGGCCCGGATTGCCGCCGATGGCAACAAGCTCAGCTCGGTGGGCAAACTGCAGAACGGTTTTGAATATGAAGCCCGGTTGCTCGTGCTGAATGAAAACGGCGCCATCGCGGTTAAGAATGACGATGCCTGCGCCAAAACCCATGGGACATTGCCGTGCCCGCCACCAGTCTGGCCTTCGACCAATGCGACAGTGTGACCCTGATACTCGGGGCGGGCACGAACTTTCTCCAGGATCACACCAAACAGTGGCTGGGCGTGCATCCCCACGCCGCCGTCACGAAGCAGGTGGATTCCGCCGCCAGGCAGGGCGTGACGGAGCTGCTGGCGCGGCATGTGAAAGATTATCAATCCCTCTTCCGCTGTTTTTTTCTCGATGTGGGAACCACCGCGCCGGACCTGCTGGCCAAGACCACGCTGGCGCGGCTGGAGGACTATTTGAAAAATCAGACGGCCGATCCGAATCTCGAAGCCTTGTTCTGCCAGTTCGGCCGCCATCTGCTGATCAGTTGCTCACGCCCCGGATCCTTGCCCGCGAATCTTCAAGGGGTCTGGAACGACAGCAACGAGCCCGCCTGGGCCGGCGACTACCACTCGAACATCAACCTCAAGATGAACTACTGGCCGGCCGAGCCGACCAATCTAGCCGAATGCCACCAGCCGTTCATCGACTATGTCACGAGTATCCGCGAGGTCAGCGCGAAGAACACGCGGAGAAAGTACGCCAAGGTCCGGGGCTGGACCGTCCAGACGATGAACAACTCCTGCGGCGTTTCGTTTTGGAAGTGGAATCCGCCCGGCAGCGCGTGGTATGCGCAGCATCTGTGGGAGCATTTCGCCTTTGGCCGCGACCAAGCCTATCTCCGTAAGACCGCCTATCCCGTGCTCAGGGAAGTCTGCCAGTTCTGGGACGACCACCTGAAACGGCGGCCGGACGGCACACTCGTCACACCCGACGGCTGGTCACCCGAGCACGGTCCCGCCGAAGAAGGCGTGACCTACGATCACGAGATCGTTTACGACTTGTTCACCAACGCGATTGAGGCAGCCGATGTGCTGGGCGATGACAAGGAATTCCGCGATCGCATTGCCGGTCTGAGGGACAAGCTGCTCAAGCCGAAGATCGGGCGCTGGGGACAATTGCAGGAGTGGGAAGCCGACAAGGATAATCCCAAGGATGATCATCGCCACGTCTCCCATCTATTCGCCCTGTATCCCGGACGCCAGATCACCCGGGCAACCACACCCGAGTTGGCCGAGGCCGCCCGTGTTTCCCTGCAAGCCCGCGGCGATAAGAGCACCGGCTGGAGCCGGGCCTGGAAGATCAATTTCTGGGCCAGGCTTTGGGATGGCGATCACGCCTACGCCATGCTGCGAAGCCTGCTCAATGTGGTCCGCGAGACGAAGACCATCTACGGTGAGCGCGGCGCCGGCGTCTATCCGAACCTGTTCGACTCCCATCCGCCGTTCCAGATTGATGGCAATTTCGGCGCGACCGCCGGCTACTGCGAAATGCTGGTGCAAAGCCACACGGGCCGGATCCATCTGCTGCCCGCGCTGCCCAAGGCGTGGCCGACCGGCAAGGTCACCGGCCTACGCGCGCGGGGCGGATTCGAGGTGGATATGAGCTGGGAGGACGGCCGCTTGACCCAGGCCGTGATCCATTCCAAGTCCGGCCTCCCCTGCCGGGTCGTTTGCGGTGACAAGAACTGGGAATTGAACACCACGGTCGGGAAGTCGTATCCCCTCGCGTTCGTTCAAGGGGTTTCGCCGCGCAGCGTCAAGTGAAGCGAGCGCAATTCAAGCAAGCTCCTGTCAACTCAACAACCATGAGGCCCGCTATATCCATGAAGAACGTATTCTCAATTCTGCCGTTTAGTCTCGGTCTGCTGATGACGTCCGACAGCACGATGTCGCCCGGATGGGTCTGGACAATCGCGTTCTCTCCGGACGGCAACATGCTGGCTCCGGGCAGCGATGGTAACACCATCATGCTCAGGGACGTGCTGTATAAGCCACCGGCGTCTTCCGAAACACGCCCTTCGACGCAGGCCGCCGAGCAGACCGGACTCACCCGTTAATTCAGAGCAAGGCATCGAGCGGACTGCGTAAAGGCTGCGTCAGTGTAGGGAGATACTCGCATCGATACGGTTGACGACGCTCAGCCGTGCGACCTTCTGGTGCCACCGCAGGCGGTCAGACGCGCAAACACGATGAGGACCTTACGCTCAAGCGCTTGTCAAAACGCTACTTGATCCTGAACGGCTACCGGCGGCGGAATCGGAATTGTATTGCAACTTGGGCCAGAAATGTCGTGCTTTGGTCAAAGGATCTCAGCAGGAGACATCGCTCGGACAGAATATAACCATCTGTAAACAAGATACTTACGTAATCGGGGCGACAGGATTTGAACCTGCGGCCTCCTGGACCCAAACAAGGCGAAGTACGACAAATCGCTTCTAGGTTATTGACCTAAGTGTGTATTCTGAAGCCATTTACAATATTGACTTCAAATCCGCTTCGGGTCGATCAATCGACCCAAGTCGTCCTGGTTCGACCCGAAATGTCGTACAAGCCGACGGGAGCGCGACGGCCGCAACCCGGGCGGATTGGGATCCCGGGCCCGAGTATCTGCAAGGCCGTTGCGGATATGCACAGGGGCGCAATTGCCACGGTTCAAAGATGATCATGCCGACTTTGCGACTGCGGGGACTTTCTCCACGCGTGTCGTGATCTTGACGCCCAGGGCGTCGAGGATGCGCGTCGCCCGCTCGACGGTGATGCCGTAATACTCGTTTCGCTCATCGCGGGAGACTTGCGACTCATGCACGCCGAGTTTCTCGGCCAGCTCCCGCTGCGACAGCCCCAGAGCAATGCGCACGCCGATGAGCATCTGCCCAATTCCGTGCAGGTTCTCCAATTCCTCGAAGCGACATTTCTTGAGCCGCTTGTAACTCTCGACCTCCTCCTTGATCTGGTCGGAGAACACGCGGGTGGGGTCCAGCGCCCGTTTGATCTGCTCGGGGCGCATACCCTCGGCGGCCAGCTTCGATGCCTGATCGCGCAACAGCTTTTCGGCCTCCTCGACCCGCTTGCGAGAATTCTGATATTCGGTTTCAGTGCGAATCATGGCAAACCTCCGATTTTCACAATGCCCTTGGGCGCAAAGCCGCGGGACTGCCGAAACGCCGACGGGAACGTGAGTTCATGGCCAAACGCATCCACGATGCCGGTGGACTGGCCCACGTGCGGATAAAGCTCGACCCGGTACTTGTGCCACATGGGCAACTGCCGTTTGGGGCTGTAAGGCGAGGCGTACCGGCGGTCGGCGTCCCAGGTCCAAATCGGGTCAAGCTCCTGCAATCGGGCCTCCAGTTCGCCGCTCAAGTAGCGTTCCCGGTCGCACACGAAATACCCGTCGATGTCGTTCGGGTGTGGCTTGTCCTCGACGAATGAGCCATCCACGAAAACCTCCCGGATGCCGACCTGCCGGAGGTGGTTCACCAAGACGACCAAGTTCCTCGCCAGTTCCTGGCGCCACGGGACGTCCCAATCACTTCCATCCCGCCATCCCAGCACCAGCGGCGACACGAGCAACTCGGCAAGTGTCAGCACGTGGTCGCCGACCGGCAGCACGCCATCGTCGGTGAACGGCGGAATGAGACTCATTCCCCAAGTGTACAATGCCTAGACGTAAATGTCAAGTCAAACATATAGGTTTAACGCCCCAGTAAAGCCCAGGCACACGCAGGCTCCACGCCCTTACCGTTAATGTCGACGCACTGGAACGATCAATGCCTTCGCTATCGAGGTGAAGGCGGCGACACGCTGGAGGGACGCAGACCTTTCCGCTCCTCAGGCATTCGTGGATGGCACGCCTGCGCGTGCCTCGCCGGTTCTCGCGTACAATGGCGGCGAAGCCGTTGCCGTGAATGGCAGGCTTGTGGCCATCCCGCTGGGGCAGCTACTGGCGTGAAGGTGGCGTCCTCAATAGAGTCACAGGATCGAACGCGAGCACGATTATGGATTGCTTGCCGGCGCCCATCATCGATTTCATTAAGCAACAGGCCACTGTCCCTGTGGCCGACCTCTGGAAGGATGCCCCTGAGAACGCTTCTTCGACTTATGCCGCCTATTGGTACAAAGCGGCCGCGTGCCTTCTGCTATCGGGGCACATCAGCCCCAAAGTGGATGGGCATCCCAACATGACCGATGCGACTCGGATGTGCAAGGAGGCCAACTTCAATCCATACCTTCTACAACGGATTGCTGGGTTCCTGACGTGCGCCGAAGTAGTCAAGGTCAAACCGTCGGGCGACTATGGGCCGGGGCCGAGCTTCGCCGCGTTCTGGCGGCACGAGCCCAAGGCCCTTATGGTGATCGCCCGGCAGGGCGTGCTCACGATTGTGAAGGAGAGGACCGGCTATCAGGTGTGGCGTCCCACGGACGTGTCATACTCCCACCTGATTGAATTCCTGAGCGTTTTCTTTGGCTGCTTCCAGGGCTTGGCCCTTCGTGAAGGCGAGCTAGGCGGCGTGTTCCGCCGGTTCAGCGCTCTGCCGAGGCACGACTTGGCGCGGGCGGCCAAAGTGATGGGCGTTGGCGTCGACGACATGCGTGTGGGCGGGTGGCAGAACTGGCTGGACGAAAAGGGGCAAACGGCGTTGATATCGGCCTTGCACACGGCCGAGTGGGCGTACTGCACCGAAAGAAAAGGTGTAGAATGGTTCATCCCCAGCCCAATGGGCCTGGGCATGCTGGGATTGGGCAACGTCCCACCGCCCCTGCGGCTGCCGACCGATTTGCGGGTGTTGCCCAACCACTGCATCTTCGCCGGTGCGGGGCTGGAGATGGAGCAACTGACCTGTTTCTTCCGGTATTGTCGCGTCAAGCGGATAGATCAGGTATTCGAGTTTCAAGTGGATCCGCGGCGGCTCGCCGAGATGCCAGCAAAGTCGTTGCCCGGCCCGGCACTTCTTGCCGCCTTGAAGGACGCGGAACCTCTGCCGGCCAACGTACTGGCCGAGCTGAACGGCACACCAAAACTCGGTGGGGTTGTCAGCATTCGCTGGTGCAACGCGCTGGTGAAGCCGCAAACGCCAGAAACAATCGCGGCAATCCAAAGGCATCCCAAGCTCAAGGGCTATCTCGAGGCCGGCGCACCGCCAGGATACCTGTTGATCAAGAGTTCTTCCGATCCGAGGAGTTTTATCCGGCGATGCGAGGAACTGGGCTTCGAGGTACAGATGTTGCGTTGAATGCAGACTCAGCTTCCGGCGGAGGGCCTGGACAAGACGTAGCCCAGCTTGCGGATCGCCCGGTGGAAGGCCGCTTCGTCTTTCGCGGGCACGACGATCATATCCCCGCCCACCAAGGAGCAGCATCGGCCCGCAGCCGAGTCGTTGGCGATGAGGGCTGCCAGCGCGGAATCGACACAGCGGATCAGCCGTGCCGCGCCAAGGTCGCTCAGCGCAATCGCGCGCTTCTGCACATCGGCGAAGAACTGAACGACCGGCTGAGGCATTGCCGTCCCTGCCGAGGACTCCAAGAACACAATCAGCTCCTGGATGTTGCGCCCCTTGGCCACACCGCTGAGGATCCGGTCCCGATGCAGGCGCCAGACATGATCGCCGGTCCTTTCAGCGAATGCTTCCAGCAGCATTCGATCGGCGGGCGACAACGGCGCGGTGGCCACCACGTCAAGGTTCGCCAGCACATTGAGAATCTGCCTCGCTTCGGGCGGCGGAGGCGCATAGGTTTCGCGCAAACCGAGACAGAAAGCGCCGAGGGCATTCAGACGCATGTAGAACAGCCCGTCATAGCGGCTGAAAAAGTCGAGATCGTCCGTGCCCCACATGTCCCCGTAATCGCGTCGCGCCCCGGCTGGCCGGATGAACGCAACGTCAATCAGCCCGAGCGTGGCGGCGTATTCCATGAGCAGGCACAGCAGGTAGCGGAACTGGAGGATGTTCCAGCCACTGCAGCCATCATAACCCAACGAGCCGTACTGCTGTTCGGCGATGTAGAGAGTCCACAGATCATCGCTGATGCCGAACTCATGTCCAGCCGCGCGAGCGTATCGAGAAAACTCATCGAGGGCGATCCACTGTGCGACCGGGCATTCACTCAGGGCGGCGGCAATCGCCTCGCGGCGCTCGGTGGGGTCGGTCAGGTAGCGATGCCCTTTGCCGGTCTGGCCGCGAATGACGTTGACCCGCCTCAGTTCATCCAGCACATCGCCGAACAGCCAATCTTCCCACAAGCCCGCCAGGGTTTCGTGCGCTGGGGCGGCCAACGCGGTCTTGCCGGCCTTGGTCAATTCCAGGCGTGTGCCGCGGACCTGCGCCAGCTTTCCCGCCTGCAGCAGCAGTGGCCAGGCGAAGGCGCGGATCGGGCCAGGTTTGTCTTCCACCTCCCACGGCTGCTTATTCTTGTCGGCATCCGCATTCTCGTCAGGGTAGAAGTCACCGCCGTCCAGCACCGCCATGATCTGCTTCAGCGACGACGGCGTGGGCCAGCGGTTCTTGTCCGTGATGGCCACTTTGCCGGCATCGACCAGCCGCAGCACGGCCAGAACATCGTGCAAGGCGGCTCGCTCCATGTCTCGGCGGATCAGCAGCACCGCCTCGGTGACGCGATCGTATTTCTTCTGCTTTTCGTTCCAGACGGAGGTAGGTATCTCGACATCTTCGGGCGGCGACTGGATCGTGTTGATCTTCGCCGCGGCCGGCCTGGGCACGAACTGGCGCAGCCGCAACTGCAGATCTCGGGGGACGGAGTCCTGCGGCATGAACAGCTCCAACAAGGTCACGCTTCGTTGTCGCGAGTGCATGTAGCTCAAGCCCGCGTCGTCGGGATCGGCCTTTGGCAAGGGCCGGCGGCCGTACTTGGCTTCGAAGCGTGCCTTGTTGAAAGACGCATCATCCGACCAGACCGTTTCAGCCAATGCGGCCTGCTCGCGCTCCTCGAGCTTCGCGAACGTCCCACGCAGGTTATCCCCCTCCAGCAAGCTCAGCAGACGCGAGATCATGTCCTCTTTACGCGTTGCCGGCTTGCCTTCGCAGAACTGCCGCACCATCGGGGTAAGATTGTCGTTGCCGTATGCCCGCAGGGCTTCAGCGATTGTCGCGGGTTTGGGCTCATCTGACCGGTAGTACCGCATGGCGGCACCTTTCATCGTCTGACAAACAGCCCCTGCGTGCGCAACGCCTTGATCAGATCGAGCTTCCCGCCATCGCCACGGAACTCCAGAACGACATCGGAAATCCGCGTGGCGTCCGTGCCGGCGCAGGCCAGAACGCGGGCGGCCGTCTCGGCATCGGGGCACTCGATCAGCGTTGCCGGTCGCAGGCTCAACTCGCGGAAGGAAGCGAACCAGCCGCGCACCTCCTGCTCCACATTTGTCGGCAACGGCTTACTGGAGGCGCGGGCCAGAGTCGCATGGACCTGATCGAGGCCGACGCCCACCGCGGCCGCCGCCGTGATCGACGCTTTCGTGATGCGGAAGAGAGTTCCCACGGGCCGCCGCCCGCCGAGACGCTCGGCGAAGCGCGAGCAAGTCGCCTCCAGCACCGGATCGGGGGCCAGAAACACAATCTCGAAATTGGGCTGCACGACGAGCGCCGCTTCCGCCGGCTGCCCGTAATCGAAGTCGTCGCACAACCCGAGCAGGTATCGCCCGGCGCCGGTCACGGCCAGGGCAAAGCCGCTGTCCGCTTCGAAGGTCCGGCCAATAGCGGCTCCGCCCAACGGAACCAGACGCTGCCGGACAAACGCGTTTAGCGTCCTGGCCCAGCACGACTCGATCTGAATCTCGGTCATTGGCGCGGCGTCACCGCCGCTGCGAAGGGCAACACAGCTTCGCTTTGCCTGCGACATTTCCGCGATCGGATTGCAGCATTCGCTCTGGTATCGCGTGAACGCATGCGCGTTGTCAGGTCCGCTGGGCATGTCGCTCTCCCCGGAAATGAAGCCATGGGGAGCACATCTCACACCACACTCTGGATTGGGCAGTATGCTGACGTGGGCACTCCCGGTCAAGCGCGATAACTACTGGACTGGTCCAATGGTCCAACTGCGCCGGCAACCTCAACACGGGCGAATGTTGTTGCGAGGCGAAGTTCAGACACGGCCACGAAACCCGGCTGTTCAACATCGGCCGGGCTCACTTTGTGGCCTGCTACACGTGCAGGACGTCATTCTTCGAATGGACTCAAACTCGATCATCTCAACGGCGGTGGCTTTACCGGTTCGCAGAGATCTCGGCTTTTTCGATTTCGGCCCAACTGGGGGCGCGCCAGAAGTACAGGAGCGGCTTCTGAGTCTCAGGCGGGAAGTCCCACGATCGGGCGGCGATCGTGCTGCCATCCGGCGAAAAGGCCGGTATCCGACAAGCGGCCGACGGCGGTAGGATAGCGACCGATCTGCGGGTCGCCACGTCCCACACCACGACCGCGCTGCCGTTCGAGGCGCCACTGGTTGCGAGTCGCTTGCCGTCGGGCGAGAAGGCAACTCCGAAGATGGCCAATTGACGCCCGCGAATTGCACTGCCGATTTGCTGCCAATTTGTGGTGTCCCATAACACCAGCGTGCCTGCGCTACTCCCACTGGCCAGAATCGATCCATCAGGGGAGAACGCCGCGTCAAAGACCTCACCGCCGTGTCGCAGCACATCTCTCACGCTGCTGTGATCGACGCTCCATATGCTGATCGCTCCATCCGAACGAGCGGTCGCCACGATTCTGCCGTCCGGGGAGATGTCAGCCGCCATGGCCTTCTCGACGGGCCACGTCGCGCCTATCGGCTTCCAGCTTGTCGCATCCCACACTCTGTGCAAGCAATGATCGCTTCGCGCGCCCCCTGCCGTCAGAAGTCTCCTGCCGTCACGCGAAAACCGGATGGACAGCCAATTCAACTCCGCGGAAAGATCCAAGCTTTTGAGCACGCGATGCTCACGAAGACCCCATATCTTCACCTGACCCGAACAGTCTCCGACCACCAGCAAATGGCCATCCGGCGATGCGGCCAAACCAAGATTGCTCGTGCCCAGTGGGGTCAGATCGGCCTGTTTCTTCAGGGTTGCTGAATCCCAGAGTCCGGCTGATCCGGAAGTCGTGACCGCGGCAAAGGAGGCTCCGTCCGGCAGGTATGCAAAACGGCGTACTTCAGGCGACAGCAGCACGCTGTTATCTGGGCGGGGTTCCACGGCCGCTTTCCAGAGCCAGACTGAACCATCTCTGCTGGCGCTGACGAATGCGTTTCCGGGGGGCATGAATGCCAGGGCCCAGACCTCGTCCTCGTGACCCGTGAGCCTGGCGAGCTGCCTGCGGGACACCACGTCCCACAAGCAGATCGATTGATCCGCGCTGGCCGAGGCCACGATCCCGCCTCGCGGCGAAAATGCCGCCGCATGGATGTACTGCTTGTGCCCGGCCAGAGGAGCTCCTATCGCTTCTCCGGTTGCCACATCCCACAGCCGGATCGTGGGATCCTTTCCATGTCCGCCTGATGCTAGTGTTTTGCTGTCTGGAGAGAAACTCAGCGCCGTGATGGTGTCGTCATGAGCCTGATATGTCCGACGCAGGTCGCACTGGGGCAGATTCAGTAGATGAATCTGGCCATTAAGGTCTCCGACAGCCAGAACCCGCCCATCGGGCGAGATCGCCAACGGACCGCCGACCAATCCTTCAGCCACGTAGGCCGGGAAGCGGGTGATCACCCGACAAGCCCGCACATCCCACAAAACGACAGTCTGCTGCATGGTCGAGGCAGCCAATATCCTGCTGTCGGGGGAGAACACCATCGCGAGAACGCGTGCCGTCTCCGGGATGAATCCAAGCTCCTTCTCAGCAGCCGTATCCCAGAGCCTGATCGAGGCGCTGCCACTGCCATCATTCTGCGTGAAGGCCAGCAGTCCTCCGGAGGAGAAAGCCACGACTGCCTTAAACGGGCTCCCGGTGTCCTGCAGCGTGCGCCATATCCCAGCGGTTAGATCGCATATGCCGACCCAACCATTGGTATCGCCAGCGGCCAGCCACTTGCCATCCGTGGAGATAGCCAGGTGCTTGATCGGCTCCATATGCCGGAGCAGTTGTCGCTGGAAAGCGCGGTGTGGCTGGCATTCCTGCCAGTAGTATCGCCATTCCCAATCCCGCAGGTCGATAGCACCCGTGCTGGGCCGATTGCGATTCAGCAACGTCCGCGCAAGCCCCAAGTCGCCTTCGGCAAGGCTGTACTGTATCAGGGCCATATCCGCAGCATAGGCATGGCGCCGCGCGGCCATTTCGTACTCTCTGGCTACGGCTTCGTTGTGCCGAGCAATCGTCTCGCTGACGGCTGCGCGCCGCCACTGCCAGAGAACTCCCACGACTCCGCCGATTAACACCAAAAGCAACGCCGCGGCAAGTGCCGCAACCAGCGGACGCCTTCGACACCAACGGCAAAGCTTTTCGGTGTGGCTGACCGAGCGAGAGAGGATTGGTTCGCCTCGCAGAAATCGGCCCAGTTCCTCGGCCAACTCCTGGGCGGAGAGATAGCGGCGCTGCGGGCTCTTCTCCAAGCATTTGAGACAGATCGTCTCCAGATCTTTCGGCACGCTTGCATTGAGCAGGCGCGGCGCGACCGGCTCGCGCTGCAATACTCGCTGCAGGATATCGGCCACTTCCGAACCTGCAAACGGCGGCTGACCCGTCAGAAGATAATAGAGGATCGCGCCAACCGAGTAGACATCGCTGGAGCACCCGGCCTGGCCACATGCCGGGGAGACTTGTTCCGGAGGCATGTAGGATGGCGTGCCGAGCGCCTGGTTCGAAAGCGTGAGCTTCGAGTCCGTCTCAAGGAGCTTGGCCAAGCCAAAATCCGTGATCCGCGGCTGATCCGATGCATCCACCAAAATGTTCGAGGGCTTTAGGTCGCGGTGCAGGATTCCCTGCTGATGAGCATAGTGAATCGCATCAGCAATAACTCTGGCGTACCTTGCCGCCCGCGCGGGCAGGATCGGTTTGCTCTGCGTCAACTGCTCGAGGTTCGGGCCGCTGACGTACTCCATCGAAAGATAGTGCAACCCTTCGTTCTCGCCGACTTGATAGATTTGGACAATGTTGGGGTGTTGGAGTCTTGCTGCCGATTCCGCTTCGGCCTGGAATCGCTCCACGGGGATCGGGCCCAGCAGCTCTTCCGCCAGAATCATCTTGATGGCCACGATGCGATTGAGGCTGAGCTGTCGAGCCCTGTAGACCACGCCCATGCCGCCGCGGGCAATCTTCTCGATCAGCTCATAATCCCCAAAGCGGCGAAGAGCATCGCCCGGAATAAATCCCGCTTCCAACAATTCCTCAGATCCGCATACGACATCTTCGGCCGAACTGAGATCGCGGACTAGGCATCTGGGGCAGAGCGGATGTGGCCCCGCACCGCTCATTGGATTTCCGCATCGGCTGCATGTCTGCACCGCGTTTGTGGCCATGGGCTTGGCTCGTTGTGCCCGGTCATATCTAAGGCAGGACCGGGCAAAAGTGGCAGAATTCCACACAAGATCAGGCGAAGACGCCGAACAACCAGCGAATTTCCTCCTTCAGCTCTTCCGTGGTAGTCACGGTATGGCCGATTTCGTCACGAACCAGCTCGCGGCACCGCGCCCGCAGTCGTCGTATCGCGGTTTTGACTCCTTCTTCAGTGCTGGAAATCCGACCAGCGAGTTGGGCATAGGAGCAAGACGGGTCCGGCCCCCAGAGAAACTCCCGCAGGACTTGAAACTGTGCCGTTTTTCCGGCCGCATCGTATTCCCGCCCAAGCCGAGCCACCGCCTGCTGCAGCAATGCAGTGGCCCATTGCTGCTCATAAAGTTTCTCGGGAGTGCGATCGTCCACTAGTTCAGACCGATAGCGCAGCTCCGCCTCTTGAGGGTCCCAACCGCCTGCCCGGCGTCCCCCACCGCGTTTCAGCGCTCTCGCCTTGTCCCATTCGTCGCTGAGGAAATGCTGCAGAGACTTGAGCAGGAACGAGCGGAAACGGCCCCGAGCCGGATCGGCCATCGCCAAGTATCTCTTTTCGAGAAATCGGACAAGGAACTCCTGGGTCAAGTCCTGCGCATCTTCCGGTCCACATCCCCGCCGCCGAACGAATGCGTAAAGGGGATACCAGTACTTTCCGCAGAGCTGGGAATAAGCCTCCCGCGCGTCCGCCGAGTCGGCCTCACCGGCGGCCAGGACAACGCTCCAGTGCGTACTGGGGAATGGCCGTACACCTGTTGGCGGGCAGCGGTTTGGCTTGGCGGGGCGCATAACTCCTCAAAAATCGCCCATCAGCGGGGAGATGGCCGTGCCTATTCTACTCATTTTGACAAGATGCCAAAAGCAAGTAGCGCGGATTTTTGCCCCCTCTGGCCCCATCTTCCTTAGAGGTACGTGAAAGGCATCAATACCGCCATGTGGCGGAAAGAAGCCAAGCGGGAGCCAGTCTTTCAACTAGAGGAGAAATGTTATGTTGTGGCACAAATGGCACATTCTATCAGCCTTAACGGTCAGCCTGCTTCTCCAAGGGGCATCGGCCAGCGAGAAGAACCCGGTGCAGCGGCCGCTGAGGGCGATGTCTGATGTCACGGTAGTCCTGGACTTTGCAACTTCTACGTACGAAAGCGCCGAGGAGGGCGAGTGCGCTCACTTCGGCCGGTATGTCAACAAGGGCGGTGGCGTCATCGATGCAGGTGGGAATCCGACCTCGGGCGGCGGGATCATCACCACCGCGAACGGCGACCAAGTATTCTGGCAAATGGCGTCGGGCCGCGCTGAGATCACCGGCGGCTCCGGGCGATTTGAGTTTGCCACTGGATACATGTTGCCAGGACCACCACAGGATATGCAGATGGTCTGGGTCGACGACCACACCCTGGTCATCACCTACAGCACCATCGGCACTGGCAAGATCACCTACTGACGGCGGCAGCTTGGCTCACCGCCTTGGAATCGCGGCTGCGTGTAGCGATCCGAGGAATGAACACTTGGCATGCCTTCCGGAACAGCTCTCGGGCGCTATTCTGAGCGGGCGTGGAGAAGGTTGCCGCTGACGTTCGTTCTCGAAGGGCCGCGCACGTGTGCCTGGCCCTTCATGATAGCGCGACAGGCATGTCGTGTGTTCAGGACGTTGCGGATTTCCCCGTCACCGACACTCCACGGCAGGTCCGCAAACTGCCGTCGTGCTAGACGCTCCGCTTCGTGCCACCACAGTCCTCTCAAGCCTTCTGCTCGTTCCCGGCGAATCCGCGTACCGTCGCCGGTTCCCGTCGTCCGACCGCTCCACCATTCCTCTTCGAGAACGGCGGCCGGAAGACAGGAATGTAGTGCAATGTCGGCCTAGAAATGTCGTGCATGACACATTGCGCAGGTGAGATGGGTTTCTCTTTATAGTGCAATCCGATCTTGAAAATGCGCTTATATCGATCTGTCTGACGACGCTCTGCCCTTTGACCGTCTGGTAAAACACCAGGCGCTCACCAGCAATAAGACAATAAAGTGATTACGCGCAAGCCTATCCCCGGCCGACGGCTTCAAGGAACGCGACGGGGTCCACGACTTTCAGCGGATGACTGGCGCGCCGGAAGTCTTTGCAGAAGACGGAATGGCCGGTCATGAGCGACAGCAGATCCTTGTCCCGACTCACCAGGTAGTCGGCCTTGGCCGCAAAGGCCAGGTCCAGGTATGCCTCATCTTTGGGGTCGCGGGCGAAGTGGAAAACCCGACGAACGCGGCGACGCAACGTTGCACGGAACGTCAGGCGTTGCAGAAACGCCGCGACCCGTAGCGGCGTCATCGCCGGGCTGATCGCCCGCACCTCGGGGTATTCCAGGACCTCTCGTAGCTCGGCCAGGGTCTGCCTGCTGACAAACAACTCGACGTCTCCCGATTCGACCAGTCGAAGGGCAGAAGCAGCCGGGCCGTCCTCGAAGGCTAGAGCTTGGATGTACGTATTGCAGTCAAACACCACCCGCGGCCGTCCGGGCGGTCTACTCATCGCCGAGCCCCTCGTGCTGTGCGATGGGCGGCGCTACGCGCCCGCTCAACGATCTGATCAAGCTGGTCCTCGCTAATGCCGCTCTTGTGGAAATCAGCTCGGATGGGCTTGAGGATTTCGTCAAACGTCCTGTCCGCCAGCATGTCGCGCTCGATCAGCGAGCGCACGTACTCGGGAGGGGTCTTGCCCTCATCCTTGGCCTTCTTCTCAACCGCCTTGGCCAGCGCGGGTTTGAGGCCGATCTCTTGCAGCAACAGGGAACTCATACCGATAGTGTAGCACAAAGGGCCCTCCGATTCATCCGGTTTTTGCAGCAGCGAACGCGGGCGGACGCGCACCATGCGGGCCGCGTATGCATCCCCGTCGGCGGAGCGCTCCGGCTGGTCCGCTCGCTGCCATCGTGCCAAGCGTTCCGCTTCGCTCCACTATCAGGCTAATCGTCTTTCCATCGTCCGCGGCTTTGCCCGCTACCTGGCCATCCGGGATGGCCAAAGCCAAGTGCCAGACCGGCACCTGCTGGGCAGCGGTTATCGTCGGCAGCAACCACATATCTACACCGACCTGCAACTGCGCGAACTGCTTGCCGCCGCCGGCCGACTGGCGCCCGTCTACCCGCTGCGTCCGCCGACCTACGCAACTCTCTTCGGTTTGCTGGCCAGCACAGGCTTGCGTGTCTCCGAGGGCCTCGCACTGCAACGGGCCGATGTGGATCTCCAAAAGGGAATCCTGCACACCCGCCAGACCAAGTTCCGCAAGTCCAGGCTCGTCCCGATGCATCCCACCGTCACCCGGGTCCTGCGCCGTTACGCCGCCTGTCGTGATCGGGACCCGGCCAACGGCTGGAGCCGGGCCTTCTTCGTTGGGCGACAGGGCCGGCCCTTGCCGTACAGCACGGTGAGCGGCACCTTCCGTTACCTGCGTACAAAACTTCGGTGGCGCAGCAACGGCGTCCTTCCCCAGCCCCGGATTCATGATCTGCGTCACGGCTTTGCCTGTAGGCGGCTGCTTCG
This sequence comes from Planctomycetota bacterium, assembly GCA_026693085.1. Taxonomy (GTDB): domain Bacteria; phylum Planctomycetota; class Phycisphaerae; order Tepidisphaerales; family Tepidisphaeraceae; genus JAPLNB01. The sequence goes on from JAPLNB010000195.1 coordinate 15,716, forward strand.
ATGGTATCGTGATGGCGTGCCGATCGACCAGGCCATCACCCGCTTGGGCTCCGATCACCATCGAGCATCTGTCACGGGGCGTGTAACTCAGCCACAGCGGCGTGGGTCCGCCAGCTCAGCCCGGGCACCCGCCGTTGCTGCCGGAGTCGGCTTGGCTGTCCTTACGCTGACGCGGCGCCGGAAATGGGGAGACGAATCCCTTCGGGTACAGCTCGATCATGCTCCGCCGCCGTCGCGCGCGGCCCGGCCTCGCGCAGAACGCGTCCAGGTCGCGTTGGCCTGAGAGGAGAAACCGAAGAAAGCTGACGTTGCGGTAGCGGCAACTGTGGCAAAGGCTGAGCAGCACCAGGTAGTCCTTAATTCCTTGCTCGCTCATTGTCCCGACCGTATCCTCCCGGTAGTAGGCGAACTGCTTGATCCCGTTCTCGGCGTTGTTGTTGTTCCAAGCCACGCCATCGTGTTTGATAAAGGTGAAGAGCTTGTCGCGGTACTTGAGCATTCTCGTTCGCAGCGACTCGGCCGCCTCCGACCGGAAGACCTGGGCCTCCAACCGCTGGAAGTAGTCCGCTACATCGCGACGGTGTTTTTGGAGCTGTTCACGCTTCAGCCCTTGCTCATCCACTGTGGCAATCACCTGCCGCAGCAACGTTCCGAATGGCCCGGTCACCGCCTTCAATTCCGGGTCGAAGGGATGGTTCAATAGGTCCTGGTTCATATCGCGGATCAGGTGAATGAGACACTTCTGTTGCGGGCAGGGCAGGGAGTCGTAGGCGGCGTAGAAATCGCTGACGAGCACGCCCTTGAAGTCTTTCAGCAGTTCATGCAGGAAATCGCCCTCGCGGTTCGGCCGGTACATGAATAGAACTGTGTCCATGCTGGCAAAAATCCACACATAGCCTTTGCCGACCCGCAGCTTTACCTCGGTCTCGTCGGCGTGGACGACGTTGCCAGAGAGAATCTGCCTCAGCAGGGTCTTGTACGCGGGCCGGTAGTAATCAGCCATCAGTGACTTGAACATGTGGATATCGGTGACGAAGACCCGCAGCTCGAAGAACTCCTCGAACATGCTCTCGATCGTGCGGAGGCTCAGCCGGTGGGCGACATGCTGGTACATCGCCCAACTCCTGAGATTGTGGAAGTGCTTGGACAGCCGCCGATATCGCTCGGGAACGAAGGCATGCCCGCATTGCTCGCACTGGTACATCCGCGAGCGGCACTCCAGCACTTGGCGGCGAATCCCGCCGGCCGTGAACAACAGGTCGTACGCGCGGCGAACGCGCGGTCGCGGGCAGCGGCCGTCCTCCAGCAGGACGACCTCCTTGATCCGTTCGCTCTTGCAGACCGGGCAACCGGACGCGGTGATGAACAGCTTTCGGTTTGCCCGCGGCTTACGCCGGCGCGCCTTAATCCGCCGGGCGCGGGCAGCCCGCAGCATTCGGTTCGTGCGGACAAACACCCGCTCTCGCTGGTAGTCGAAGTAGGCGCAATTGTTGATGAACTGAAAGTCGCTGTTGTTGTACTGCGTGCGTCCCCATTTCCGGTCCGACAGCAGCTTGTCCAGATTTCCCACGTTCGTCGCCGGCAGCTCGATGTTGCCGCAGTTCACGGTGCCCTGTTTCAGCTCGGGGCCGGCGGCCACGGCGTGGAGCAACTCCACCACCCGCCTCAGGGCCGCGCAGTCCTCCAGGTTGTAGGTAAGGAGTGTCTGCTTCCATCGATCGTCGCCGGTCTCCTCCCAGCGCGTGCGCCAGGCGATGCTCCGGATGCCGGAGGCTTCAGACTCGCTCCAACTGCATCCCAAATAAGCCCCCACGTCCTTAAGGCCATTGCAGTAGGTCGGGAAATACACGTGCTGATACACCGAGGAAAGCACGTTGACCAGCACATTGAGAATCCGGTTCACCGGCCCCTTGTGGCGAGCGATGCGGCGCATCCGCTCCAGGAAGGCCTTTTCGTGGCTGCCATAGCAGTATACGGTCAATTCCTCATAGGGTGCCACGACAGCCAGGAACTGCGCGAAAATCTGCGATTCCTGATCCTTGGCAGCCGCCCAGAACGAATAGTGCCGCTCCTCGCCGTCGGCGACGACGATCAAGCCGATAAGGTACACGTAGCCCGCCTCGGGATTGCTCTCGACGTCGAGGTAGATCCGCACTGGCCGGTTGGGCAATTGCGGCGTGCCCAACACGTAGATGCGGTGATCGCGGATGGCCACGGCCTGCAGGGCGTGGTTGTGGCGGTGGCTGGGCGGAGCGCGTTTACCTTTGCGGCGGGGCCGGAAGGTGTGGGCAAGTTGGGTGACGGTAAGGATGCCCTTACGGTTGTACCGGGCGATCTCCTTGGGGTGCATGCCCCGCAATAGACTCAGGTTGTCGGTGCGAATGGCTTCTTCGCGGCATTCCCGGCGGAACTCGCAGACGGCGCAATGCTCATTGAGTACCAACGCCGGCTCTGAAACGTCGGTTTGCATCCGCCGCAGTTCCTCCAGCATGCGCTGCGCCTCGCGCAGGTCGGCCCCCAGACGCACGGTCGCAGCCCGGCCCGAGCCTGCGCCACGCAGCAGGCCATGAGCAGGCAGCCGCCCCTGCACACCAGCCAGCAGCAGGGCCTGAGTTTCCAAGATACGCCGCTGGCGACGGTGTCGGTGGTGCGGATCGGCGAACAGCACCGGGACGTAGTGGAAGTTACCCAGCTTCGACCCGCCCGCCACTTTCTGTAGCGCGTCGTAGCCAATACTGAGACTCTCATCCTCCAACGTGGGAAGCCCGCGTTGACATCGTAGAGGGGGTTTGCGCCGGCGACCTCTTGGCCAGATTACCAGGCGCTCGCAAGCATCAATATGACACAAGCACATCGCTCAAATATGTGTACACGAACGATTTAAAGCTTAGCTCGCCGCCAGCGGTCTTTAGAATTGTAGTACGATGTCGGCCGAAAATGTCGTACTTTGCACGGAAACGGAGGAAGACGAAACCCTCCGTCTTTCACATAAGCCATTTCCAGTCATGTTCTTACGTAATCGGAGTGACTGGACACCATTAGGATTATTTGTTCGTACTGCGTACGGTCTTGAGCCAACCATCCAAACGCTCCTCATGGCGGCGTAAGTTGTTCAATCACATGGACTTTACGCTGAGTTGCGTGCCTGTGGGTTGTTGCCAGCGAGAGTCCCATGCAGATTCGTGGCCTGCGACCAAGTTGCCCAGTTCAGTCTCGGCGACCGTTGAACCTTGTGACTGCATGGAAACGGACGCGATCAGGGCGCAACCCAGTTGTGCTAAAGACTGCCCCGGCCCCAGACGATAACACTTTAAATGCACGGTAACGCCTGATATGTTATCGTGCATAATAAACGATGCGGAGACACAAGTGCAGGCTGAACTCCACCAACTCGAACGCTACGTTCACGACGCCCTGGGCGTCGCCGTGACCACCACGCCCTGGCGGGGTGGCGAGCGCTTGCCGCACTTCTTGAAGGATCTGTACCGCTTTGCGCAGGTGGACCTGCTGGGCATGCACGGCCTCCTCGTCATCGACGCCAATCCCGCCGAACAGCCGCCCGCTGCGGTGCGCGAGCACATGGATTTGCTCCGAACGAAGCAGGATGCGGACGTGATTTACGTCCGCGCGCAGGTGACGGCGTACAACCGGAAGCGGCTGATTGAGCAGAAAGTGCCGTTCATTGTCCCTGGCAACCAGATGTACCTGCCCATGCTGGCGATTGACCTGCGGGAGCATTTCCGCAGGCTCCGTTCGGAACAACCCTCTTTCAGTCCATCGACCCAGGCCGTCGTCATCCACGCGCTGCTCCGCGGTGCCGAAGAAGCCTTCATTCCGTTGGAAATGGCCCAGCGGTTGGGCTATTCGGCGATGACGATGACCCGCGCGTTTGACGAGCTGGAGGTCGCCAACCTTGGTGAGGTAACGACCCGAGGCCGGGAACGCTGCCTTCGCTTCACCGGCCGCCGGCAGGAAACCTGGACCAAAGCGCAGCCCTTCCTGCGCAGCCCGGTGACCAAGCGGCTGTTCATCCGGCGAACCGAGGCCGGGGTTGGCGGCATTCGTGCCGGACTCTCGGCGTTGGCGGAATACTCCATGCTCGTGCCGCCGGCGTACACCACCTACGCGCTGAGCCGTGAGGACTGGAAATCGTTGCGGCAACGACACAAGGCCATCGAAGTGCCGACTCAGGACCCGGATGCCCAGGAGATCGAGGTCTGGAGCTATCCGCCGGCCCTCTTCGCCGAACGCGATGTCGTTGATTCGTTATCGTTGTACCTGTCACTGAAGGCCGACCGCGACGAACGCACGGAAGCTTCGCTGGACGAGATGATGAGGAAACTCGGATGGTAAAGGGCCTGGACATCTTCCGCCTGTATTTCCAGAACTACGCCGACCGCTACGTGCTGATCGGTGGCACCGCCTGCGACATTGCCATGACCGGCGCCGGGCTCGCCTTCCGGGCCACCAAGGACCTCGACATCGTCCTGTGTGTTGAGGCGCTGGACGCCGCGTTCGTCCAGGCATTCTGGGCGTTCGTGCGATTGGGAGGTTACCAGGCACAGGAGAAATCAACCGGTCAGAAGCAGTTCTACCGCTTCCAGAGGCCCACGAATGAGAACTACCCCTTCATGCTGGAGTTGTTCTCGCGGCAACCCGACGTGTTGCAGATTGCCGAGGGCAGCCACCTGACCCCGCTTCCAATGGAAGAGGACTTGTCCAGCTTGTCGGCGATTCTCATGGATACCGAGTACTACGGTTTCATTCAGGCTGGCAGGCAGACAGTCGACGGGCTCCCCGTGGTGGGCGCGGCGCACCTCATCCCGTTGAAGGCGCGGGCATGGCTCGACCTGACGCAACGCGAGAGAAGCGGCGAGAAGATCGACAGCAAAGCCATCAGAAGACACAAGAACGATGTCTTCCGGCCGTTCCAGATTCTCGATCCCACAATCGACCCCGCGGTACCGGACGTCGTCAAGAAGGACCTTCGCGACTTCATTTCCCGCATGCGCGGCGAGGACGTTGACCTCAAATCCCTGGGGTTCCGCACGGGCACGCGCGACAGTGTGCTGGCAGATCTTGCAGCGATCTACCGTCTCGGTTGAGACGTGCGCCTGCGCTAATCGCCGCACTGCCGGCATCCGGGACATTGCACACGTTCAGCGGGCCGATTACGTTCTGATCTTTGGAAGGGACCGTCGATGGCCCACGATGCGGTCAGCCGCCACATATAGCAGTCCTCCATCCAGTTGTCCCTCGGTGACTAGCGCGAACCCGACCGAAGCTCACGGAGCTACTTCGCCTTGACGTCGTAGCAGAAGAGCAGGTCCTGGTCGCGGATGTACAGTTTGCCGTTGGCGATGACCGGGTGCGGCCATGCAGGTTCCCTGCTGCGGTCAGGCTGCTCGAAGCGGCCACGCTCAAGGTACTCCTTCGGGCTGGGCTCGATCAGGAACACGGCGCCGTTCTCGGTGCGGTAATAGAACCGGCCATCCGCCAGGGTAAGCGAGCCTTTGGGAACCGGGCGACCGGGCAGGCTGCGCCCGTCCCAGAGGACGTTGCCGGTCTTGAAGTCCAGACAGATGAGATCCCCACCGCCATTGCCACCATTGGCGCCATACAGGCAGCCGTCGACGAAAATCACGCCACCGTGGTGGTTCTGCATTTTCCGTGAAAACCAGACTTCCTCGGCTTTCATGCCACCGCTGGCATCCTTGGTCAGCTTCACCAACCCGCCACCCCCATCGTATGCCGAGGCGGCGAACACCATGCCATCGTGGTAGATCGGCGTGGAACAGTTGATGCGGTGCGTGTTGGAAGCTCGGTTATATCGCCACCGCAATTTTCCGTCGGTTGCCGCGACCCCGACGAGCGTTGTCGCCGTCAGTTGCACATACTGACGCTCCACTTCAAAGTCGATCGCGATAACCGAGGCATAGGCCGCTCCAGATCTACCTAAGAAACCCCTGTCGCCCGTGGGGCCCTCGGGCACCGCGCACTTCCATATTGGCTTGCCGGTCCGCTTGTCGATCGCCATCAGTGTTGCGTCTTCCGCGCCGGGGGTGCAGATGATCTTGTCGCCATCCACCAGCGGCGATTCGGCGAAGCCCCAGACGGGCATGATGCCGCCAAAGTCCTTGATGTAGTTCACACGCCAGACTTCCTTGCCATCGGTCGTGAAGCAAACCAGTTCGCCCTGCTGGCCGAGGATGTAGAGCCTGTCGGCATCTATCGTCGGGGTGGCGCGCGGGCCAAAGGGCTTGAACATGTTCCCAGGATTGCCGCCGCGCCCGATCTTTGCCTTCCAGGCAAGCTTGCCATCCGACTCATTGAGCGCGTAAAGCCATGCCGTGTATTCGCTATCGTCGCCTGTGGTGTAAATACGGCCATGGCTGATGGCTATGCCGCCCATCCCTTTGCCAATCCCGTTGGCCTTCCACGCCAGCGACGGTCCCGCTTTGGGCCATTCCTTGAGGAGGCCGGTCTCCTTGGAGACGGCGTTCCGGTAGGGGCCCTGCCACTGCGGCCAATCGAAGGACTCTGCCGCTGCTGCGAAGGCCGTCGCGCTGAGCAGAAACAAAACGGAATACCAGGCGTAGCGCTTCATGGAAGAACCTCCTTGACGGGAAGAGCGGAAGCACGCAGGATCGCATCTGACCATTATCGCGCCACCTTACACACGGGACTGGACCGAGCGGTAGGACGATTCTCCAAAACCCTTGTATAATCCTCTAAAACGTGTGATCGTGTCGCGGGGTGGCCGGTGGAGGTGTTTATGATGCCAAAGATGAGGATTGTCCTGAGCGAACAACGGGCTCGCCGCATGGAGGGCGACCGGGAGGAGCTTGCCGACCGGATCGCGCGAGCGATGCCCCGCGACGGCCATATTGAGCCGCAGCCCGGCTTGCACTTTCGCCGTCATTCGCGGCCCACGGAGCGGGTCCACGTCGTTTGCCATCCCTCGTTTTGCGTCATTGCACAGGGCAGCAAAGACGTCGTGCTCGGAGATGAAACCTTCCGGTACGATCCCGCCCACTACCTGATCGCCACGATGGCGGTGCCTCTGGTGGGCGAAGTTGTGGAGGCGTCGCCGCAGCGGCCGTACCTGAACTTCCGGCTGGTGCTCGACCCCTCGGTCGTCACGTCGGTCATGGTGGAGTCGGGCATCGGGCAGCCGCGCGGCGAAGCAAGCGTGAAGGCGGTCGATGTCAGCCCGCTGGACGCGAATCTGCTCGATGCAACGCTGCGGCTCGTGCGGCTGATCGACACACCGGGCGAATACCGCGCGCTGTCGCCGCTTGTCGTCCGCGAGATCGTCTATCGCCTGCTGACCGGCGCACAGGGCGGCCGCATGCGCCACCTTGCGACGTTCGGCGGCCAATCGCACCGGATGGTTCGCGCTGTCGGAAAACTACGTGAGAATTTCGACAAGCCGCTGCGGATCGAGGCGGTGGCGCGGGAACTGGGCATGAGCGTGTCGGGGTTCCACGCCCACTTCAAGGCAGTGACGGCGATGAGCCCTTTGCAGTTCCAGAAGCACCTGCGGTTGCAGGAGGCCCGGCGGCTGATGCTGAGCGAGAACCTCGATGCGGGGGAGGCAGGCTACCGCGTCGGGTACGACGACCAGTCCCATTTCAGCCGCGACTACAAGCGACACTTCGGCAAGCCGCCGATACGGGACATCGAACGGCTGCGAGAGTTGGCAACGGCATGATGCCTTAGCCACGCCAAGAGCCGTAGCAGTCGCCTTTGGCGGACCCCAGACGTGTACACCGCCACCCTCAAAGGCCAAGAAGTCCAAATCCTGCCAACAGTTGCTCTCGCAACCACTTGCGGGATTTGGCTTTACAAAACAGTCGGAATGACTGGACACCATTAGGACTATTCGTTCGCATGGTGTTCGCATGGGAATCCCCCTCGTGCCCCCCTCAAGTGGAGAGGCCGATGACCGGGTATGACAGCCACTCCCGCAACGACCAGGGGTGATCGGCCAAGCCCGCGGACATGGCTGGCGTGCACCTTCGCCAACGCCCTTGCCGCCATCGGCGCAGCGTCC
>JAPLNB010000196.1 GCA_026693085.1 Planctomycetota bacterium
TTCGAGATGAGCTGCCGCTGGTCCAAGGCGTTGGCCAGGAGAGGGTTCTTGAACAGGGCCGTCAGGGTTGACTCGGAAATGCTGCTCGGGTGGGCGGGCACCTTCTGACTAAGCAATGCAGAGAGGTTGGCGAAATGACCGCCGAAGTCGCCGGCGTTGATCGCGGCATCCAGATCCTTGTCGTTCGGAGCCCAGGCATGAACGTTCGCGCAGGCAAACACAAGGATGATGGAAACGATGAGTGGCCTCGCTGTTGTCTTCTTTGATGCTCTCATGACGCCTCGCATACTACAGGCCCGCTGCCTCGGACATCTACGAGCATGTCATCCACAATAGAGTACCGCAGCAGGCTGGAAATGTGATTTGGCGACCTCGCGCAGGCAAAATAGCACGCCCTGATAGTGCTCGCACTGCCACGTAACCGACAATCGTCGGGAATGAGAGGAAGGATGAATAGAAGGAAATGCAAAACCGCCAGCCCACCGCAGCGTCGTGGCCATCCGACTGGACCAGATACAGGAATGCCCATGATATTCGACGTACCAAGGCACCTCGCCAGCGTACTGGTTCTGTTGGTGCTGCCCCTGATCGTGCCATGGCCGCTGTCTGCGCAGAGTCCCGCCGGCAGCAACGTTCTGCCCAACCCGTCGTTTGCAGAAAACGCGGCCGACAGTGTGCGCGCATGGAAGTCCAGGGCCTGGAGTGGGAGCGACAACGCACGATGGGCCGTCGATTCGCGCGGGCGAACCGGTAAGCAGTGCGCGTCCATACAATGGGACAAGGGAAGCGACGCCGCCTGGACTGCTACGGTGAACCGCCACCCCTCGAAACCCGTCGTCTGCACCGTTAGGATGAAAGACGCCCTGCTCGAAGGAAAACACGAGGCAATCGTGCTCGCGGGCGATTCGCCCGATGCCTTCAATGATGTCGAGCATCCGAATCGGGTTGTGCCCGAGCGAGTACATCTGACATTCGGCAAGGGCGATGTAAGATTGCCGCCTCATTCGCTCTCAAATATGAAGGTTTTGGTGAAGCCATGAATCCGCAGGATACCCTCTACGTCGCTCCTACCGTGCGCGCGTTCCGCGCCGTGTTGTGCTTATCGCTCATTGCGCTGCTGACCAATGCCCAAGCCGAAGTCCCGCTGGTGCGCGGCTTGCAGGAGGTGAATCATGCACAGGTGGAACTGCGCGGCGGTTTCTGGGGCCCTCGACTGAAAACGCACCATGAGGTGACCATTCCTCATGCGCTGGACTGTCTGGAGAAGGACGGGCACGTCACCAATTTCGACAAGGCCGCAGGGGTGTTTGCCGGTCCTCTCCGCGGCCACCATGCTTTCGACTCGGACCTCCACAAGGCTCTGGAAGGCGCGGTGTATTCCTTGCAGCACAACAACGACGCCAAGTTACGCCAGCGAGTGGAAGGCATTCTCGATCGTATCCTAGCCGCGCAACAGAAGGATGGCTTTCTGATTTCCTACTGGATTGCCGAGGGGCTCGACAAGCGATGGGACGATCTACGGCTGGAGCACCAGATGTACAACGCGGGACACTTCTTCGAGATGGCTGTCGAGCATGCCCAGATGAGCGGGCAACCCAGGGTGCTCGATGCGGCCAAGCGGTTCGCCGACCATATTGACAGCGTCTTCGGCCCCGGCAAGCGGTACGATGTTGATGGCCATCAGGAAGTCGAGTTGGCTTTGGTCAGACTGTATCGCGCCACGGGGGAGCGAAGGTATCTAGAATTGGCGCGTTTCTTTCTCGATGAGCGCGGTTATGCCCACGGCAGCGAGCGTAAGCCATTTGATCCGAAGACCGCGGTTGAACCACCTAAACCGCAAGACCCGCAGACCCCGGAACAGCGCCGGGCGAATTTCCAGGCGCGGCTACGGGTGAGAAATGGTCGAATGCAGGACCACAAACCGGTCGTGGAACAACTGGAGGCGGTCGGCCATGCTGTGCGGGCCGGATATATGTACTCGGCGATGACCGACATTGTCCGATGTATGGACGCCCCCGGCTACGAGCGCGCCCTAGACAGCCTCTGGAACGACGTCGTGAGCCGGAAGATGTACGTCACGGGAGCCGTCGGCACCGGCCAGTACGATGACGAAGGCTTTGGTGATCCGCATCTGCTGCCCAACGGGTCGGCCTATTGCGAGTCCTGCGCCGCCATCGCGCACGTGCTCTGGCAGCACCGGATGAACCTGCTCAAAGGACAAGCGAAATACGCCGACGTGATGGAACTGGCGCTGTACAACGGGATGCTCTCGGGCATCTCGATCGCGGGCAACAGCTTCTTCTATCAGAACCCGCTGGCGAGCAATGGTGGCCGGCGGTCATCCTGGATCGGGCTTTCCTGCTGCCCGACGAACCTCGCTCGCATCATCCCGCAGGTCGGCGGGTTGGTTTATGCTCGCGGCAAGGGGCGGGTGTACGTCAATCTCTATGCCGCCGGGGAAGCTTCGATCAAGATGGCTGACGGTGTGACGATCAAGCTGTCCCAACAGACCGACTATCCCTGGGATGGCCGGGTGCGACTTGCGGTCACGCCGGACCAAGCGTCCGAATTTGCGTTGTGCCTACGAATCCCAGGCTGGGCGTTGGGCCGGCCGGTGCCCAGCGATCTTTACCACTTTGCCAGTTCGAAGGCCCCGCCCGTCACTCTGAAGGTCAACGGCCGGGCCGCCAATTCCCCGCCGCAGGATGACGGCTACATCCATCTGCGTCGCCGCTGGCAGACTGGCGATGTGGTGGAATTGGAGTTGCCAATGCCGGTCCAGCGTGTCTACGCGCATGAGAAAGTGAAAGATGACGAGGGCAAGGTGGCCTTGATGCGGGGTCCGATCGTCTACTGCCTTGAAGCGGTGGATCATCCGGGCACGGATCTCTCCCGGCTCGTCCTCCGGCCTGCAGCGCTGTTGCAGGCGGAACATCGCGCGGCGCTGCTGAGTGGCGTTACCATCCTTGAGGGCACAGGCCTCGCCGACGGGAATCGCCCGATTACTCTGACCGCCGTGCCGTACTACGCATGGGCGAACAGGGAACGAGGACCGATGGTGGTGTGGATGACCGAGGCTCCGTGATGATGGACTTCCGACGAACCAGGTTATGCGCGGGTCCGGGCGAAAAGAGTGACATTGCCGGTCAACATAGGGATGTGGCTGAGAAGCTGGACAAGGCGTATGACGTGTGGTGGGCGGAAGTGGTGCCATGCACGTAAAACGAGCAGGCTTACAAGACCGCGCCGAAGGCCGGTCCCTACGGCAAGGACATCGTCCGTGCCTATGCCGATGCCTGCCACAAGCAGGGCATGAGACTCGGGCTCTATTACTCCACGCGCGACTGTTATCAGCCGGATTACCTTGTCGGCGACAACGTGAAATACGACATTTTCTACCGCGCGCAGGTCAAAGAGCTGCTCTCCAACTACGGGACGGTGGATGTGATGTGTTTCGATCACGTCGGCGGGCGTGATTGGGGCAAATGGAAGTTCGACGAACTCTTCGCGATGATGTATCAACTGCAACCGAAACTGATCGTCAACAACCGGGCCGCCGCGTTCTGTGGGCCGGAAACGCCGCAAGATCGCAAATCGCCCTCACCGGACATTGCGAAGATGGTCAAGGGTGACTACGACACGCCCGAGGGCTTCATTGGCGCGATGAACATCGCCGGTGACTGGGAATCCTGCATCCATGTCGGGCGTCAGTGGTCCTACGGCGGCGAGGACGGATTCAAGGGGCCGGAGGATTGCATCAAGATGCTGGTCAGTTGCACGACCGGTGGCGGAAATCTGCTGCTGAACTTCGGACCGCGTCCGGACGGGACTTTTGCGGAGGGCGAGGCCAAGGTTGCCCGGGTCATGGGCGAGTGGTTGAAGAAGTATGGCGAAGCAGTCTACGGCACCCGTGGCGGCCCTTACCGCAACGGGACGTGGGGCGGCAGTTGCCACAAGGGCAAGAAGCTCTACCTGCACGTTTCCGAGTGGCCGGTGGAAGGGCTCGGATTTGACCCGCTCCCCAACAGAATGCTTGCCGCCCGCGCGCTTTCGGGCGTGCCGGTAACCTTCAAGCAAAGCAATGACGAGATCTCGGTGGAAGTTGCCCGGAAAGATCGTGAGACGCCGGTGACGGTGATCGAGTTGACACTCGACAAGCCGGTGGAGTCCGGCCGTGTCATCGGTGCGGCTCATGCGCCCAAGTTCTACGTTTCCGAACATGGTGCGGTACTCAGCGCAAACGCCACGCTGGAGCTCAGTTCCCGATCAGGGTACGATGACGAGAAGAATCATCCGCGGCTTTTTTCGGGCGACAAGGCCGACTACGCGTTCCATACCGACAAAGAGAAGAACCCGTGGGCCAAGGTTGACCTCGGCGCCGTGAAGACGGTCAACGCCGTGGTCATCGAAAACCGCGCCAATGAGCGGCGGGCGGATGGGCTCATCCTGTCCGTCTTTGAGGACGGACAGAAATGGCAGGAGGTCTGGCGCGCCAAGGCGTGGGAAACCACCTGGGTCGTGCCTGTGACCCCTGTTGATGCGGGTGCCAATGTCCCTGGGTGCCGGGCAAGATTCGTCCGGGTGGAAACGAAGAACGAAGAGCCCAGGGAACTGCTGCTCAGGCGCATCACGGTTTTCGGAGCGAAGTGGCGCAAACAAACGTGCGCAACACCGGGAAGGACAATCCATCCATGAACAGGCTTTTGGTGATCATTGCCGGCACGGCATTGCTGGCCGCGACCGTTCTTGCTGAAGATGGCCGCGGCATCCCCTCGCGCGATCCCCAACTGGATGTGTTGCCCGGCTTCGTGAAGCCGCCGCCCGGCTATGGCGAGGTGCCGTACTGGTGGTGGACCGGCGGGAACCTCGACCCGGAGCGCATGATAGGCCAACTCAAGGAGCTCAAGAGGAAGGGCATCAGCGGCGTCCAAGTCAACTATTCCCATTACGACTCGGATGGCTGGATGACGGATCAGGACAAGCCCGAGATCTTCTCGGAGGACTGGTGGAAGGTCTATTCCAGGATCTCAGAGGCGTGCGCCCAACTCGACATGGGCATCGGCATGAGCACGTATACCGTCGACTGGCCGCGTGGTGCGCCAAATCTCTTCAACAAACTCTTCTATTCCAAACCCGATTTGAATGCCATCGAACTCGGGGGCGGCCGTCAACCGCGCCTGCGCGGCGGAGAGACCAGAACCTTCGATTGCCCACCGGATCAGTTTGCCGCGTATGCCTATCCGGTGGTCGATGGGAAGGTCCAGCGTGGTGGCGTGGACCTCGCGCCGTTCGTCAAGAATGGCAAAGTTACCTGGACTGCGCCGAATGGCGAATGGGATGTCTGGACCTTCCGTTCCCAGCGCCATGGGGGATCGCTGAATCCGCTGATGGTCGGAGCGGGCGAGACGGTCATCCGCGACTTCTTCCAGCCATTCCAGGATCACAACCCCGGCAAATCGTCCAAGGGCCTGAACTATTTCTTCAACGACGAACTGCAGATCGGCATGGGCAAGTTCGCGTGGAACCCCGATTTCGCGGCGGAGTTCAAGAAGCGTAAGGGCTACGACCTGTTCGAGGTTCTGCCCGCGATGTGGGACGACATGGGCAGGATCACGCCCAAGGTGCGCATGGATTACGCGGATGTGCGTATGGCGCTGATGGAGGAACGCTACTTCAAGCCCATCTACAGATGGCACGCTTCGCGCGGGATGATCTTTGCCTGCGACACGGGCGGCCGCGGGACCGATCCGCATGAGTTTGGTGACTACTTCCGCGCCACCCGCTGGTATTCGGCGCCGGGCCACGATACACCGGGCGGGAACGCCGATCTGATCAAGGGCAAGGTCTCCTCCTCTGTGGCCAACCTGTATCAGCGTCCGCGCGTATGGCTGGAAGGTTATCACAGTCTGGGCTGGGGTGCGGCGCCCGAGCGGCTGATGCGCGCCACGCGCGAGAACTTCCTTTACGGTTGCACGCTCCTCAATCTGCACGGCCTCTACTACACGACCTACGGCTCGTACTGGGAATGGGCGCCGCCGTGCTACCATTTCCGCATGCCCTACTGGGCGCACATGGGCACGTTCCTCGGCTATTTCGAGCGGCTCTCCTACCTCTTGAGCCAGGGCCATCTTGTCTGCGACGTCGCGGTGGTCTACCCCGTTGCGCCGTTCGAGGCCGAGATGAATGGCGAGAAGGCGAAGAACACCGGCTTCGAGCTTGCCCACAAGTTGTTTGCCGCCGGGATCAACTTCGAGTTGATCGACAATGATTCGCTGGCCCGCGCCACCGTCGAGAACGGCCGGCTCATGGTCAAGGACGCGGGCTCGTCCTATCAGGCACTGGTCCTGCCGAACATGGAGGCGGTGCGCTGGCCGACCATCCAGAAGGCCGCCGCCTTCGCGCAGGCCGGAGGCAAGGTCTACAGTGTGGGCGTTCTGCCAATCGCCTCCGATCATGCGGGGCGCGACGATCCGGCTCTGGCCGCGCTGGTGGAAGCCGCCTTCAAGCCGGATTGCCGCCTGGCCAGCAGCAACGAGGTCGTCAAGGCCATCAGCACCGCCTTCGTGCAGGATGTGCGTGGCCTGACCAAGACCGTTCGTGCGCTGCATCGCAAGGCCGGCAATCGCGATGTTTACATGGTGATGGACGCCGCGCCCGGCACCGTGGTCGAATTCCGAACCAAGGGCGCCGTCGAACTGTGGGATCCCTGGACCGGCAATACCCGCCCCCTGCGCGTGACGGAACAGACTGCCACGGGAACCCGGGTCGAACTGCCCCTGGAGCGATACGAAGCACAGATCGTTGCCTTCACCCCGGACAAGCCGCACGTCAATCCGCCACCCAGGGACGAGCGCCCCGTCGCGCAACGAACCTTGCCAATGGAGTGGAATGTTGCCTTCGTGCCCACCATGGACAACACTCACGGCGATTTCCGCATGCCGGTTACGGCCGACAACAAGATCATTGGTCTTGAGGCGCGTCGCTTCGCCTGGGCCCGCGAAACCGACGCCCTGTCCACCACCGCCATGCTGCCCGCGACCGATGATCGCGCCTGGACCCGGCAGCTCCACGGTTTCGGCCCCCAGTTCTACGTGCTTGGCCCTCTTCCCGACGATGCCGATCCCGCATCGCTCGATGCCGAGTTGGCAAAACTGACCACAGTCGATGCCTCGCAGACTGTATCGGTCAAGGGCAGGGCCTTCGCCTGGAGAAGCTACGATTTCTCCTGGCGCATGGGCAAGGAAGGCGATTCGGGCCACCAGGGTTACCATGGCCTCAAACGCACCGTTACCGACGACTTCCTCTGCCTGGGCAGGCCGGGCGGCGGCCTCAATGAGACACGCTACGAAAGCGAGAAGGAGGGGAAGACCTACTATCTCTGGACCTGCGCGACCGTGGCCCAGGCCGTGACCTCGTCCATCGAGGTCAGCCGCACCCCGCCCGCGGACAAGAGCCATACTTCGAACATCATCACCCCCGCATCGCTGTATTTGAACGGGACACGTTTGGCCGATCTCGCGCAGCCGGTACATCTCAAGGCTGGAGCAAATCCCGTCCTGGTCCGCTACGACCATGCTGGGCGCGGCCATCTGGTGATGCGCCGGCAGGGCGCACTCGCACAGCAGGCCCGAGCGCCGCTGGCGATGCGCTGGCATGACGATGCCGGCGTGATTCCTTTCGATGTCCAGGCGGGCAAGCCGGTGGCGGAATGGTTCCGCTTCCACTCCGCCCCGGGCACCACGGCCATACGCGTGCAGGCTCGCGGCAAAGTCCAGGCCTGGATCGACGGCGAACCCATGGCCGACAAGGGCGATGGCCGCTTCGTGGCGGCCAGGACCGCGACGCGTGCGGCGGTGATCGCCCTGCGAGTGATCCCAGAAACGGGCCGGAGCGGCGGAGCGGCCATCCCCGAACCGGTGAGTATCGAAACCGATGGCACGGGTGTCATGGCCCTGGGCGATTGGTCGCGCCTGGGCATCCTCAACAATTACTCCGGCGGCGTGCGCTACAGCACGACTTTTGCGCTCACCGAGAAAGAGGCCACGGGCAAGGTCGATCTGTATCTGGGCAGCGTCACCGCGACGGCTGAGATTCACCTCAACGGCAACCCGGTCGCCGTGCTGGTCGCTCCGCCGTGGAAGACCGATCTGACCCGTTTCCTCAAGGGCGGCGACAACAAGCTGGAAATCCTGGTCTACAACACGCTCGCCAACCACTACCAGACCAGTCCCTCGAATTACCGGGGCAGCCCCACGTCGGGCCTGATGGGACCCGTGCGACTCGTGTGGCGCGATTGGAAGTGAGGCGGGACGAAAGAATCAGTAACATGATCGTTGACACTTTCTCCCAAGGAAAACAGACATGACCAAATCGATCATCCTGACCACGGCCATGCTCGTTCTGCTCGTGCAGACTGCTTCCGCCCAATACCAGGGTTGGGAACATTCAGGTTTCCTCTGCCTGTTGACCACGCCCGAGGGCGCGAATCTGCCCGCAACGGCTTCGGAAGAGGGGTTCCCTCTGCTGGTGCGTCTGGACAAGGACTGGTTCGATTTCAGCCAGGCGAAACGCAACGGTGAGGATATCCGTTTCGCAAGTGCCACCGGCACGCCGCTGGTCTACCAGATCGATGATTGGGACGCGGCGAAGGGCGCGGCAAGCATCTGGGTGAGGATTCCGACGATGAAGGGCAACGCGCGGCAGGAGATCAAGGTTCATTGGGGCAAGGCCGACGCGGCGAGCGAATCGAGTGTTTAACGAGTCCAACGGGTACCTGAGCGTCTTCCACATGAATGATCGGGCGAAGGATGAGGTGGGCACGGTTGAATCGAAGGATACAGGCACCACGCCCTCTTCCGGCATGATCGGCAAAGCCCGGCACTTCGGCGTTGGCAAGGGGATCAACTGTGGGGAGAAGATCACAACCTATCCCACTGGTTCCAGTCCCCATACATCTGAAGCCTGGTTCATGGCCGAGCAGCCGAATGCGACCGTTCTTGCCTGGGGCAACGAGGCGGGGCAGGGCAAGGTGATGGTGCAGTATTTCAGCCCGCCACACATGAAAATCGAGTGCTACTTCTCAGGCGCGGACGTTCCGGGGGGCAGCGCCCTCGCCACGTCCCAATGGGTCCACGTGGTCCACGCCTTCAAGAATGGCGATTCACGGGTTTATGTGAATGGCGTCCTCGACGGCGTCTCCACGTCCAAAGGAGCGCCCCTGGCGATCAAGAGTCCGGCGCGGATGTATATCGGCGGCTGGTATGACAATTACCGGTTTGTCGGCGACATCGACGAGGTGCGCATATTCAAAGTCACTCGATCCGCCGACTGGGTGAGACTGCAATACGAGAACCAGAAGCCCCTGCAGACGGTGGTCGGACCTCTGGTGCAGGCGGGCACGGACTTCTCTGTCTCGGAGGAAAGGATCAGCCTGTTGGAAGGTAAGAGCGCCGCCGTGTCGGGGAAAGCTGGCGGCGCACAGAAGGTCTATTGGATTTTGAAGAGAGGTGACAAACAGACCATCGCCGCCGTGGACCGGTTTCATTTCACGTTGGATGCCGGCCGGGTGACGGGCGACCAATCGCTTACCCTCGAGTTCAAGGCGGTGTATCCCGATGACGTGAAGACCCTGGACATTCCTGTAACGATCCGCGAGGACGTTCCGGAACCGGTGTTCGCCCTGCAATCGCCGGTGAGGTGGGATGGACGGGAGCCCATCGAGGTGGTGCCCCAAATCTCCAATTTACAGGCCATGCAGGCGAAGGGTGCGGGCAACCTGAAGTTCGATTGGACGGTTTCGGGCCTGGCGGTGATCAAGGAGGTCGCACCCGGGAAGCTGATCCTCAAACGGGCGCAAAACAGCGGGACAGTGACCGTGTCGGCGACGGTGAGCAACGGCGGCAAGCTGGCGGGATCGGACACAGCGACAGGCCCCGGACAGCACCGGCTGGTGTTGAACCTCAAAGAGAAGAAGCTCTGGGAACCCGGCTCGCCATTCCTCTATGATTTGAAGCTCACGCTCTTCAGCGGCAAGGAGAAGATCGACGAGTTGAGGAGTTATTTCGGCCTGCGACACATCGCTATCGACGGCCGCAAGATCCTCATCAACGGCAAACCGGTTTTCCAGCGGCTGATCCTCGACCAGGGTTTCTATCCCGAGGGTATCTGGACCGCGCCTTCGGACGAGGCACTGAAAAAGGCTATCGAGATGTCCATGGCCTGCGGCTACAACGGCGCGCGCCTGCATCAGAAGGTTTTTGAGCCAAGGTTTCTGTACTGGGCCGACAAGCTTGGGTATCTGGTCTGGGGCGAGTATCCCAACGCCGGCTATGGCAACCAGCGGGAAGGCTTCTCGGCCGTCGTCAATGAATGGACCGAGATACTGCTGCGCGACCGGAACCACCCATCCATCATCGGCTGGTGTGCGTTCAACGAGAACTTTGAGGGCTCGGGGGAACTTCAGCAGATGATCTGGACAATCACCAAGGCCGTCGATCCGACCCGGCCGGCGCTCGAAGCCAGCGGCTGGGCACATAGGTTGCCTCATCCTGAAGTCAGGGATGCGCATGATTACAGCAGCAATCCGAAGGGCCTGCGCAAGAAATGGATGGACTATTTCTCCGCCCCCACGGAAGGACCTCTTGCTCCCGCGCGTTATCTGAGCCAGGCCGCATCACAGACGGACTGCGGCGTTCCGTTCATGATCAGCGAAATCGGTGGCATCGGCTGGGCCACCGAGGGCGGCTGGAGTTACGGAGCCGGTCCAAAAACGCTCGACGAGTTCTATGCCCGCTATAAGGGGACAATCGCTGCCATGCTCGACAACCCGAACCTGTTTGGCTTCTGCTATACGCAATTGACCGACATCGAACAGGAAAGGAACGGTCTGTACTACTATGATCGCAAACCCAAATTCGACGCCGCGAAGCTCCATGCAATCACCTCGCGACAGGCGGCTTATGAACGCGGTGAAGCGGCGGCCCCCCGGCCTTCTGTGAAGATCGTCGACGCCAAATGGAAAGTGCTGGTCGGCGCCGTGCAGGATGGAAAGATGAGTACGCCCTACAAGTACGTCATCGAGAAGCCGGCCGACAACTGGATCACGGAAGGCTTTGATGACAGTGCCTGGAAGAGCGGCCTCGCGCCGTTCAGCCGTGGTGGTGAAAAGCGAACGGAATGGAATACCCCCGAAATATACTTCAGACAGACCTTTGAATATGACGACCGTGACCTGAAGAACGGTGCCGTGGTGATACGTCACAACGACAGCACGGAGATCTATATCAACGGCCAGAAGATCCTTGGCGTCAAAGGGTCCAGGGGCTACTACATGGTCCTGGTAACCGCCGTCACTAAGTCCGGTACCGGCACCTGGACGCTCTCCGGCATCAACAGCTACACCGGCCCGACCAAGGTAACCCAGGGCACCCTCGCTCTTGCGAATGCGCTCACTCTTGGCGACAAGGCCGATGTCTATATCTCTGAAGGCGCGACGCTCGGCCTCAATTTCCAGGGAGAAGTCAAAGTCCGCAAGCTCACCCTCGGCGGAACCGTTCAAGCCGCCGGTACGTATAGCGCGGCCCATGTTCCCAAGTTCATCAAGGGAACAGGCTCGCTTGTTTTCGCGCAGGAGCCGGTGACAAGGACCGGCCAGGATACTCCATAGGGGATTTCGGGCCTCATTACCAATCGTCCGTCCGGAAGGGTGAGGCGGGAAGCCCTTCCTTGTTGTACAGGTTGCAGCCTTCGAGATTCATCGAGAAGGCGTAGCGCACAGCCACCGGTTCCGGCACCTCGGGGCTGGAAACCACGACCGTCTTCCCGTCGATCACCGCATCGGCCCAGACCCATTTCCTGTCCGTGCCGGCGATGGCGAACCGCTTGAGCTTCGCGCCCTCGTCCTCGAAAGCGGGATTGCGCCCTTGCCTCTTGCCTGCCATCAGGCCGCTGCCGACGCTGTCGAATTCGATACAAATCTTCCCGCCTTCGACCTTCATGGCTCGGTAGAGCGGGCCGCTATAGACCAAGTCCGTCTTGCCGTAGTCTTTGGCCAAGGCCCACAACGCCAGGCGCTCGCCGACGTCGAACTTGTTCTTGGGATGGATGTCATTGGCGTCGCCGACATCAACCGTCACCGCCATGCCACTGTTCCGTATTACTTTGATCGCCTGAAGCATGCCCATTCGGCTTGCCTGCCATCCGAGCTTGCCGCCGGAGGGGTCATCATTGGGCTTGTCCAGGATCGTAAGCTGGACATAGTAGAATGGAAACTCATATGCCCAAAGCTTTCGCCAACTGTCCACCATGGCGCTGAGCTTGTTGACATACGTTTGCTGCTCCGATCCGTTGTTCTCGCCCTGATACCATAGAACGCCCTTGATGGCGAAGGGGGTGAGCGGGTGGATCATGCCATTGTAGAGGCAACTGACCTCGCACCGGCCTCTGAAGTCTTCGTTGGGATGCGGGGCGACTGCCGGTGGATTGGATACTTCCTTCCCGGCAGCCATATTTGTTTTGGCTTCGGCGACCCATTTTTCCATGTCGGCGATGGTCTTCTTGTGCCAGTTGTCGATCGCTTCCTGCCTTTGCTTCGCAAGGTAAGCGACGGCGGGATAGTCCGCAAAAGCGTTCGGCGGCATCCATGCCTCGATCGAAGATCCTCCGATAGCGGCCTCAAGAATGCCGATGGGAACGCCGGTCTCCCTGTAAACCTTGCGGGCGAAATAGAAGCCGACAGCGGGGCAATCGCCTATCTCTTTGCCGTCAGGAACGATGCGTTTCCAGGACTTCAACCTGGCCAGATCCTCCTCGGTAGCGACGCGGTACCGGGGCTTCTCCTGGAGATCTTCCATGAGCGGACCCGACCAAGATCCCCAGTAACCCCGGAAGCGGATCAGGGGATAGTCGGCGGACTTGATGTCCTCTGGCGCATTACACCCACCTAGGCCGAAAGACATGTTGGATTGCCCACTGCAAAGCCAGATGTCACCCACCAGGATATCCGTCAGTTCGATCTTGTTCTTCCCGACAACGGCAAGGTTCTGCGGCGCGGCATTGGCTTTCATCGGGGCGAGCTTGATCTCGCGGGTCCACACCATGGGCATGATTGCTTTCTGCGGATTCGGCCGGTCGTCGGGTTTCATGCCGGTCAGAACCTGGCCGTACATCAGCACCGTGGCATCTGCCGGCAGTCTGGTGATGCGATAGACATCGGTCGGCCCCCAGACATCCTGCACGCCGCGCAGGATGGGATGGGATGCGATTCGCTCATTCCCGCGCGCAGCCCTCGCGTGCTTTCCTTGCCGTGGTCGCCGTAGTGGCCTTGTCCTTGCGAGCGAAACCGCCTTGCCGAACGCCTCAGTCCTTCCTTGCGATGCCTTGCTTGCCACGCCAGAACGGACAGAATGGACACTCCTCGCCATCGGGGAAATCCTCGCCCTCCTCATGCGGGCAGCCGAGGATGCCGTCCGTCATCACCACGTTCCCGACCTTGTGCTTGGCGAAGAACACCTTGACCTGTTCGGCCACTTTCGGATTGCCGTACACGTTGGTGCCGACGAACCGTTCGAGGATCGGCTCGGCTCCCTTGCTCTTGATGACACCGGCCACGATCTTCGTGCAGGTCTTGTCGTCCGGGCCGTAATATGCCACGGTGCCGACCGGGAACTTGCCGGAGCCGCTCTTCATGCCGCAGCAGAACTTGAACTTCCTCCCGCTGCCACAGGGGCAGGGATCGTAGGGACTGACGCCAAAGCTCATGGCGATCTCCTTACAGGTGGTCTGCGATAGGTTCCTGAACCGAGTGCATCGCCAACTGCCTCTGCATCATCTCGACGAAAAGCGGCTGATCGACTTCAGGTAGAATGAGCCGCTTCAGCACCGATTCGAGAGTCAAGCCGAAGAACCGAACGCTCTCCTTGTTTTCCCGCAGGTGGTCGATGAACCACTCAATGCGATCTGGCTGTTCCCTGAGGTTGAGTTCGGCTTCCTGTCCGAGGCCGCCGAGGTCGTCGAGGCAGACCTGCAGCCACAGCTTGTGCCGGAGTTCGGCCGGGACGACCTCTTCGGGCGAAGTGATGCCGGGCGGCAAGGACAATCCCTGTCCGTGCTTTCGCACGGCATCCATGAGCCGAGAAAAGCCTTCGAGTTTCACCTGCGCCTGCATGTCGGCAGTGCGGAAGGACTCAATCAACAGGTGGGGCACGATCTGGTTCAGGATCGCATCCCACGGCTCGCTGGGGCGAGCGATATCGTTGATGTAGAGGATGCGGTCATCATCCTGCTCGTCATCGTCGTTGAAGTTGATGAGGTCGTTCAGGGCCGCATTCTGCTGAGCGGTGAGCGGCAACCCCTGCTCGTGGCAGGCGACCGCTTCCCACGTCAGGAATCGGCCCCGCTCCATTTCGTACACGAAGCTGGCAACCGCGTCCTGCAAGTTCCAGGTCTCGTCCAACGACTGCCCGGCGAACCATTCGCTAGTCGGGACGCTGGAATCGAAAACCCAACGGGGCCGTGAGGGGCGCTGGGGGGCGGGGAGTTTGTTTCCTTTAGGCATGTGCGGCTTCCTCATGGTTCAGAACGCATACCCCTGCTTCACCCAATACAGCCAGTCCTCGACGGCCTGCCGGGTGGCATCATTGGCATCCCCGCCCGGTTTGAGTTGAGAGAGCGGTACGGCCAAGCCCTCTTTCCGATCCCACCGGATCATGACGAACATCTCATGTCCGCACTCATCAGACGAAGCCAGGTCAATGACTTCGACCTCATCACCTTTGCGGAGGGGCGAGATGGGTCGCTGAGCTGTGCAGTGGGCAGTGAAGGGGAATGCAATGGTGTTTTCGAGGTAGCAGTACCAGCCCATCGCCCGCTCTTCTTCGTCGTAAGCATCAACGACGATCTCCATCTCGATGCGGTCTTCACGTTCTGAGTCTTTCTTCTTTGCCATATTGTCGCCTCATTTCCGTGGAAGGATTCTATCCAACGATGCCAGTTGAGAGGAGAGGCAACTGTATCTGCACTGCGGTAAACTCATGACCGTGAAGCCTGTGTGGGCCGAGCTGACCGGGAAACACCGTGATGTGGCTCAAGCATTGACCAACAGGTGAGCAGGATCGATATGGCAAGGCTCGAAGAAGGACCGTGTGAAGCTGGCATATTCGCGCTGCTGCCCGTCGGCTGGGCGATTGTGGAGCGACGAGAATTCGGCCGACGCGGGTTTCGCACGAATCGACCCCAGTTCCCCTCGCAACCGCCCGCTCGATCTGCTGCCACGTCTGGAACGGCGGCTTGCTCCTGCCCTTTTTGTACAGGAGGCCCTTGGTTGGGGCAGGACCCGACACGACCGCCTGCGGTACACCCCATTTATTCCAAATAGCCGCGAACGTGCCGATCTCCTTTTTGATGGTTGTGTGTGAGACTCCTTCCTGGGAGCGCTTGTCGACGTACCCCTGGAGATCCGCGGTTGTGACCGCTTGGACAGTACGCGGGGAGAGAAGCCGCTCCAAGTGCGCCATGTGGATCTTCTCGGTGTCGCGGGTGTTCTTCTCCTTCCCGTCTTGGCGTTCGCGGTATCGCTTAAAGTACTCCTTGAAGCTGACTGACTCAATCTTTGGCTTTCGAGTCAGCTTCCCATCGGAAAGCAGGAAGAGCCCGATATCCGCCCCCTCCGGCAGTTCGAGGCGTCCTCGGTTTAGGAGGGCAAGGTTCTCTACCAATCGGCTCAGCGCCGCATCTGCGTCGTCTTGGCTTGCAGTCTTGAGCGGGTAGCGCAATTCCCTGTCCCCGTAGCGGAACTTGATCCTGAACCGATTCCCGCGCTTCTCCAGCCAGGCCATATGCAATCCCGATGTGAAGCCAATATTGCGCCCAAAATACGCCCGCTCGCTGGGCGTTCTGGGGCACTTTATGCAATTATAGCTTGGAAAACTGCGAAAAGTAACAACTGGGGATCTAGGATTCGAAGCTAGACCGAATAATGCGATCTCCCGAAGAAAACAGCAGATTTCGCCTGCCAAGGGTAGCAAATCGGGTAGCAATCCCTCTGATTCCCCGGTTTTCGACAATGAGTTGCAGGCCGTGGTGGACGCCTGGCCAGCGCTGTCGGCGGACGTTCGCAAGATGATCGTTGGCGTGGCCAAGCTCACGCCGAAGGCGGCGCAGTAAGCGCGAAAAGCGCGCGAAGGGTTGACTACCAGGAGCATTGAGCCATACGCACAGGAACGACCACGAGCGGAGAGGGCAAGAGCAGCGGCGGCAGGCCCACCAAGGTCAATTCCGCCGCCCTGATAAACCCCGCCGCCCAGCGTGTCGCCGAACTGCGAGCGGTGATGCTGGCCAGGATCGGCAGCAGGAACGTACAGCAGATCGTCGGCAAGCTGGTGAGCAAGGCCAAGGCCGGCGACATCGCGGCGGCGAGGGAGGTGCTGGACCGCTCCATCGGCAAGGCCAAGCAGAGCGTGGAGCTTGAGGCCACCGCCCACACCGAGCAGGACGAACAGAAGCCGCTGGACCATTGGGGGCGTATGCGGAAGGCGTTCAACTTCTACATCATGTTCATGGTGCCCAAGCGGGCGTGGATACTCCGGCTGATTGGGCGTGAACTGGATCTTCACCGAATGCAGGTAAGCAGCCGCGCTCGCCACCAGAACCGCTGGACGTACGCAATTGCAGACAGCTTCCACGCCTGAACTAACGTGGAACCAGGCGTCTAAGCCTCCTCAAAACCCTGCGTCTTGAACTTCAGCGTTCGGCAGTTCTCCGTGATTGTGCGGACCAGTTCATCCGAAGCACCTTGTGGGATCTTGGCCTCGATCTCCAACGTTACATTGACCTCAACGCCCGTCATTGACGACAGGTGCTGAACGATCTCCTCGGCAATCCTCCCGGCATCTCGGCCCATGCGCAGCGTGTCGAGCGCCACCACACCATGAAAACGGCGGGGCCTGGGTCTGGGAGCATCAGCCCGGGGTGGTCCGCCGGCAGCGGTGGCTGATACGCCGGTGGTTGGCGTCGTTTGCGGGGTTGCGGACGCTTCAGTATCAGCAGCGCCTTGTCTCTTTGCCTCAGCCGCCTTGTCGGCATCGAACTGCCGGCCGGCTACTTCGGGTTTCACGAGCACGCTCTGCCCATCCAGGAGAATCTGGCCGACATGGGTGGCCTGCAAACCAATGTAACGCTTGGCCGCGTCGTCCCACCGCTCGGCATACGCGAACGTCTCCGCCCGCCACATCAACTGACACACGCCGTCTCGCGCGGCCGCCAGCAACACGTCCGAATCGCGCAGCCTGGGCAGATAGAGATACTTCGCAAAATCGTCCGCCAATAGCTTGAGCGACACATGGTCGCCGCGCCACAACGGCACCTTGTCGAGTTCCAACTTCAGCCGCGTGCCTCCCATCTCGGTCATCAGCAATTCATCCCGGTCCATCTTCTTGGCCGCACGCACTGCCAGCGCATCCTGACCGGTCGGCTTGGTCTCCATCCATTCGATCGGCCCCTTGGCATTGGGCTGACCCGGCGTCAACAGCCATTGATATGTCTCGGGAATCTGGCCATCGACCGTCTCATCCGCGTTCTTCAGCTTGGTCTCGGCCTGCTTGCTCTGGAATGGGTCGAGATTCAACGCCACCCGCTCAGTCCAAATCGAATCCCACGCCAGATACTGCCGTGTCGTCTGCTGCAAGTCCTTGAGCCGCGTGGCGTCGCCTGCCAGGAACACCAGTGCATTGCGATAGTTTCGCGGGCTGCTGCCGCGCCACTCCAGCGTGGCCGCCGCTTCCTTGCGGGCCGGGCTGCCGGCGTCTTTGCCGCTGTGCGGCTTGTCTGGCGGCAAGATCACCAGCCGTGCCTCCGGCTCATCCGGCACATCGCCGTGCGACGCCGGACAGGCATGTACCCGCGCGAATTCTCCCCGGCTGCGGGCCTGCTCGCCCAGCCGCCGGGAAATCTCCGCCATCATGTCATGCTCGTTGACCTGCGCCGCCCGGTCCTCCGCCAGTCGCGTTACCGTCGGCTGTGTGGAATACCAATACCGTTTGCCGTCCACATACAGATACGTCGCTCGGTTCGACAGGTGCCGCAGCGCATCGCCAAACGTGGCTGTGCTCTCGCCCGGCTGCACGCAACCCAGCTTCACCTGCCTGTCATCAATGCCACGGTTCGATGTCTTCTGCATCGGCGCCGAGCCCATGTAGATCGTGCGGGCCACACGCCGGCTGGCGGAGAATTTGCCGAAATTCGGATTCTCGCCATCCTGGGCGGACGGCGTGGATTGCGCGCCATCCACATCCCGGCTGATCACGGATGCCCAGTTGTCCTCCAGGTATCGCGTCAGCTCCCCCTGCACGTTCAAATCGGCAATTGGCACATTAGCGGGCATAATCGCGATGCTCTGGTCATTGTTGTGCCAGAGCGAATGGATCACCGCCGCCATCAGCCGCAGCACGCCGCGAGTCCGCTGGAATCGCTCCAACGTCGACCAGTCGTTGAAAAGCCGGTCGAAGAGTTCCGGATGCACCGGATACGCCGCCTTGAACCGCCGTTCATAATCCATCTCCCGGCATTCCGGCGGAAACTCCTGATGCTGGTTTCCGTACATTTCCATGAACGCCCGGATGGCCGCATCTCTGGCGGCGAAGAGCGCCGGGTGGATGATCGGCTGAAATAGACGTCGCCGCACGATCTCAAATCCTTCCTCCGGACTGGCCGGCCGCCACGTGCTTTGCAGGCGGCTGGTGATATTCTTCAACCGAGCCAGCGCCTCCCGGCCCCAGTCGCCGCCCACCTCGATATCGCTCGACGGAATGCTCACCACCAGCAGCGCCTGCGGTGCGGCCTTCACCGTCTCGGTCAGTGCCTGCGCGAACGAAAAATGCGTGTCGAACGTCCCGGCCGGCAGATTGCTCCCCGCGTGCAACTGCCGCGCATACGCCACCCATTCATCAATGAGAATCATGCACGGGCTGAACTTCTTGAACAACTCGCGTAGCTTGTCGCCGGGGTTGGAGGCGCTTTCATCGGCCTGTTTTACGATGGCAAAGCCTGCCTTTCCGCCAAGCTGCCAGGCCAGCTCGCCCCAAAGCGTGCGTACCACGCATCCATCCGGCTTCTTCATCGGCATCCCTGGCGGAATCCGGTTGCCCACCAGCACCGCCCGCTTCACGTCCTGCACCACATCTAGACCCGCCTCCTTTATCAGTGCATCCACCCCCGCCATTTCGGCGGCCGGCGTGCCGCCGAACAGGTGATACAGCGCCAGCATCGAGTGCGTCTTGCCGCCGCCGAAGTTGGTCTGCAGCTCCACGACGGGGTCGCCGCCGCTTCCCTTGAGCCGCTTGATCGCCCCCACCAGAAGCTGCTTGAGTCCCTCGGTGATGAACGTCCGGCGGAAGAACTCGGTCGGGTGCTTGTATTCGTCGTTGGCGTCCCCCAGATACACCTGCCAAAGGTCGGCCGCGAATTCCGCCTGCTGATATTGACCCGACGCCACGTCCGGGTGTGGCGTGATGATTTCCCGCCAGGG
>JAPLNB010000197.1 GCA_026693085.1 Planctomycetota bacterium
GCAATCCGGTCATCAAACAGTTTGCCCAACGGCTTGCGGCCGTCGGCAAGGCCTTTAAGGTCGTCATGATCGCCTGCATGCGCAAGCTCGTGACGATCCTGAATGTGATGGTCAAAAACAACGAACCTTGGCGTGCGCCTGCACCAGGTCCGTGACATCGAGCGCCAGTCCGCCGATCCAGGTCTCGCCATCGGTCCCGGGAAGCGGGAACTTGAAGACCTTCCACCAGCGCTGCACACCATCGGGCGCGACGCCCGATTCCAGCAGGCCGCTTACCTCGCCGCTGAGCCGCGCGGCCTGGTCGCTGGCCTCGAACACCAGCGCAGTCTCGCGCGGAAACAGGTCCCAGTTGGTCTTGCCCAGCAGTTCACTGAGCGGCCGTCCGAACTGCTGTGCCCATGGCTTGTTGGCGTAGACGTGTCGCCCCCGTCCGTCGCGAATGAACGCGGGCATGGGGGCATGATCGAGGAAGATGTTGAAGCGGTCCTGAAGTTGCCGCAGAGCGGCCTCGACATTCTCGCGGAGTCGTCGCTCACGCTCAAGCTGCCGGCGAAGACGCTCCGGGGATGATTGTGGACGACGAGCCGACGACATTCCTGGAGTATACCAGCAGCGGGGCCCAGTTACGGGATTTCCTTACTTGTTCCATTACCGCACCGATGCAGAATGGCCGTTTGGAATGGCGGTAATGCCTGATGTGGCCGTTATGCGGTGATGCTCCGACAGGTCGGTGGAGATTCCGCCGGAAGGAGTGTTTGGCGTGTCGCCCGACGGTGATGCGCAGGGTCGTTACTGGAGGAAATCATGTCTCTGAACGGATTCTCCATCCCAAGAGTGTCGGTTGCGACCACGGTGTTGCTGCTGGGCATATTGGCATTTGCCGGGCCGACCCTCTCGGCCAAAGGCGGCGGGCGGTCCCCACCGAAGAATGTGCCCATGAAGATCAAAGTTGCGGCCATTGGCGTAGCCACCATCGACGGCAAGGTTGAAGACAACTATAAGCGTGCCCTCGAACTCGTCGACGAGGCGGCCAAGGACAAGCCCGACCTGATCCTCCTGCCGGAAGCGTTTGCGGCCGGCTATTGTGCTGATGAGCTTACGCCGTACGGCGAGACGTTCGACACCAGCCCTTACCTGAAGGAATTTGTCGCCCGCTCCCAGAAGTACGACTGCATGATCATCATGGGCATTCTCGAAAAGCGTTCCGACGGCCTTCACAATGTCGCCGCCATCATCGACCGTGGGGAGATAATTGGCAGGCACAGCAAGTCCACGCTTTGGCCTGACAACGCACGCCCGTACCGCGACGAGCGAGTTCTCGTAGGATCCGGGCCCGGACGTGAAGCCTTCGACACCCGTTTTGGCCGCATCGGCATTCTCATCTGCTACGAGAACATGGTTCCGCGCGCCTACATGGGTTTTAAGGGCAAGGCCGATCTGATCGTCAGCCCCTACAACTGCGAAGATGATCCTTCCCGGCACAATACCGGCGGCTGCGGCACGGCCGGGGTTCCCTCCATCTGGGCCGACCGCACGGGCATGTTCTATCGTGGCAAGACGGCTCCGATGCAGGTCAACCCCGGCACCTCCGGCCTGTGCGAGACCTCCGGGAAGATCATTTCCAAGACCAGGGTCGGCGTTGAGGGGATCGCCACCGGAACCCTTGAGATCACCCCCCGCGCCAAGCGAGACAACACCGCGAACATCACCGGCGCCGCTGGCAAGGAGCATACCAGGATCAGCCTCAGGCGAATCGCTGGTGATGAGCCCGAACCCGCGCTGCCGGCTGCCGAAACTGACGGCAACGGCAATTTTCTGCTTCAGCACGTACCGCCCGGCACGTATGAAGTGATTGCCCAGACCGCCGACGCGGCAGGCAAGGCGTCCAGACCTGTGGTTATCAAGGCCGACAGCAAAGTCGTGGCCTACGAAATCGGGAGTATTTCGCTCTCGGCCCGCAAGTAAGACGGCAGAGCAAAGCAGCACGTGTGAATGATCTGACCTCGGAGGTCAACAAACTCAGCCGAAAGGCCAGCCATGTATCGATGTCTCCAAGCTATTGTGTTCGGGATGCTCTTTGCCGCGACTACCGTACATGCAGACCCCGTGCAGCAGGTTGTCATTGACGTGGGTCAGCGTGAAGGGGCCGTTCGCGGCGAAGACCATCGGGCGATCCAGGCGGCCATTGATTATGCCGGCAGTCTCGGTGGCGGGACGGTGCGGATCGGCGAGGGCCGATACACCCTGCGGACCTGCCTGACGCTCCGATCGGGCGTGAAGTTGATCGGTGGCGGTGAGAAGACGGTGCTGGTGCTGGCGGATGGCTTCCGCTCTCCCCTGACCGTGGATGCCGATGCGAACCAGCGACAAGTCACGGTGGCCGACCCTTCGGGCCTGGCCATCGGTGATCGCGTTCTCATCGGTGATGATCAGCAGGCGTGGGGATTCCGCATCACCAATGCCCAGGTGATCGGCCGCGGAGGGCCCGCCACGTTCATTCTCTCCGAACCGGTTCGCGATGATTGCATGATCCAGCGACACGGCTGGGTTGAGCGAAACCATCCCGCCATCGGGGGCTGGGGAATTCGCGACGCGGCCATCGAAGGCTTCACGATCGAGGGCAATGTCGGCCGGACGCCCTGCCCCAAACGGGACGGCTGCCGTCACGGAGGCATCTACCTCTTCGAGTGCGAGACTATCGCCATCCGCCGCTGCACCATACGGAACTTCAACGGCGATGGGATCAGCTTCCAGGTGTCGCGAAAGGTGCTGGTGGAAGAATGCCTGACCGAAAAGAACGCCGGGCACGGCCTGCACCCGGGCAGCGGGTCGCAAGAGCCGACGGTGCACCGCAATCGCTCGCTGGGCAACGGCGAGGATGGCATTTTCGTCTGCTGGCGTGTGCAGCGGGGCCTTTTCGAGAGCAATGAGACGGCCGACAACCGTGGTGTGGGCATCTCGATCGGTCACAAGGACAGCGACAATCTCTTTCGCGGAAATCGGATCGTCGCCAACCGTGGCGCCGGCATCGAGTTCCGCGCCGAAACCGAGGCCATGGGCGCCCATCGCAACGTCTTCGAGGGAAACACCATCCTCGACAACGGCGGCTGTATCAGCATTCGCGGCCGACATGACGACCTGGTCTTCCGCAACAACACCCTCGGCTACTCGAAGACCCAGGACAAGCCGCGGCATGCGATTGCCAGCGATGGACAGGCGCAGCGGATCGTGGTCGAGAACAACGAACTGAAGAACGCAGCGGCGGAGATCGAGCAACTGAAGCCGGCGAATTAAGCGGTGTAGAACGCGGAGAATGCAATGATGAACAAGGTGAACGTAATGAGATATGTGGTGATCGGTTTCTTCCTGCTATCTGGCTCGCTGGCCTTGGCCGATGGTCCGCAGAGGGCGGCGGTCCCGGGCGATGGCGTTATCCAACTGACCGACCACGGGTATCGGAACTGGGGGCCGGAACTGGTTCAGTATCGTATTGATCCGGCGCAGTTCCCACCGGGCAACCGGGTGTTGCTCAGCCCGGATGGCAAAGCCGTTCCCTTTCAGATCAAGGCGGATGTGCTCTCGTTCGTCGCGGAGTTGTCCAAGGGACAGACCTTGCAGTACAGGCTGCAGCCGGCCGATGCGGACCGGTCGCGAGAGGACAGCCGCCTGAGCGTGAGCAAGGCCGGCGAGTTTCTGGAGATCGCCAACGATCGAGTGGCCGTGCGGGTTGCGGGCCCGCAGGAGAAGACGCTGCCCGAGCCGGCCGCCGCCGCCACCGTCTCGGCGCCATTGGCGGGTTTCAAGCAACAGGGGCAAAGCTGGATCGGCGGCTCGCATTTCGAATCCCCGCGTAGGATCTCCTCGTATCAATTCCGCGTCGTCGAGGAGGGCCCGGCGAGCATCGCCTACGAAGCGCGATACAGGTTCGCCCCAGTCGGTGAGTACGTCTGGCGCGTGCAACTGGACAACGGGCTGCCGTACCCGGTCATCACAGAAGAGTTCGACTTTGGCACCATGACCGACGGCCACGACTTCCTCGTGCTGGATGTGACGAGAGGATGGTCACCCGATACGTACCATTACATCGAATGCGCCTTTGGCGGTGGCGAAAGCCCGCTCTTCACGGGGGGAACCTATTCGAGCAATCTCGGGGAATACATCAAACTCAAGACCTCCGCTTGGGACAAACTCGCATCGTCGTCGGCTCCCTATCCCTATCAGCCTGGAAGCTCCAACATGGTCCTGTTGGATCGGCTGACGCACACGGGCGCCTTCGGACCTCGGGGCGCGATCGGCTTGTCCGGCGAGAACCAGGCGACCTACATCCTGCCGATGCACGGCGGCGCCTGGCGGCGCGGCATGGCGCTGACGTGCTGGAAGGAGCCCGGCAGCGGCATCAAGATGGCGTTGCCGATCAGCGTGGGCCCCCAAGACACCTACTTGGAAGTGTGCGGTGATCGCAACGCCTTCGCCACCCTGACGCACGACCCGGCCTTGCCGGCCAGCTATGGCCGACGCATCTGGGCGATCTGTCTAGGATTGTCGGATAAGGAGGTATTCAACGTGCGCGTGCAGGCCGGCGTCATTGGCCTGGACCGGTACAAGGACTGGATTCTCAACTGGAGCTACGACGCCTCAAAGACCTTTCCCCCGTGCGTTTGTGACCCCGGCACAGGCGGAGCGTCTGCGGAAGACGATCGACTCCCATCCGGACAAGGAACGATTGCGGACGCTCTACCTGATCAGTGGAAATCCTGCGGATGGGATCCACAGCGCTAACGTCGCGCTGAAGCGGATGATAGGGCATTCCCGCGAGGGATACTGGGCGTATACGGGCTACCGTGATGCTGAGGACTACCTGCACATGCTGAAGGCAGAGGATGCCCTTTCGTGTCCGACGCTTCCGGCGGGTTTGCGGGATCAGTTGTGCCTGGCGCTGGCGCTGGACGTCCACTATTGCGCGGAGCCGGACATAACGCAGTTGGGGACGGGAGCATACCTGGGCACTTGGAATATGCGGATCGGTCGCGTGGTTGGCGGAACCTATGGGGCCGCGCTCCTGCCGGATCATCCGTTGTATGACTACTGGATGACAAAGTACCGGGATCTCGACAGCTACCTGCTGGCGACATCGGTTTCGCCGGGTGGTGGCTGGTATGAACCGCCGCTGTATTCCATGTATGGACCGCAGCGCTGGTTCGCAGTCTGCGCGCAGATCCTCCGCAACACCGGCACCGCAGACCTGAATGCGAACGGGTACATTACGAAATTCCTGCAATACAATGCCGACATCACCTTGCCCGATCCGCGGTATCCCGATCATCGCATTCTGCCCGGCTTGGGACATGGTGGAAATACCCTGGAAGCGATGTTCGGCATCGGGGTCGGGTTGGTGGAAAGCTCTGATCCGGAGAGTGCGACATTCTTCCGTTACATGCACCGGCTCAACAGCATCAATGGTTTGATTTCCCGGAGCGATTGGAATAACGCGGATTACAGTTACCTGTATCTGCCGGATGGGGGCGAGACTGCCAAGCCTCTCGTGACCACCTACATCCCCGGATTTGGGGTCTCCTTCCGCGCTCATTGTTACGACGCGAATGAAACCGCCATGATCTTCCGCTGCGGCTACACCCGCAGTCACTGGCCCACCGACGACCAGAGCGTCATCCTGTACGGCAAAGGAGCACCGCTGGCGCCGGGCCACGCCGATCAATACTCGGGCTCGAAGGCGGGGAATATCGGCCCTGAGTTTACTCAATGCCGTCTCGTGGATGCGGCGAAGGAACCGCCGTTCGGGCGCATGCAGACGGACGTGCAGGACTACGGGTTCGGCGCCAATGCCGACTACGCTCTTGGCCGCATGTATTTTTCTGCCGAAACACTGGGCGATGGCAAAGGCGAGATGGACTGGCGTCGGCACATCCTCTTCCTGAAAAGCGCACAGCCGACCGGCCCAGACTATTTCGTGATGCGCGACACCTTCACCGGCTACGACGGCGCAGCGGTGCCGCCGACCGGCCGCAAAGCATGGTGGCATTGGTTAACCTTGGACACAGCGGATCTGACGACTGTCAACGGAAAGGCATTCGACGCCTCACAAGTGCCGGTTGAAAAAATCATCCCGGAGAGCCAGTGGCCTACTCTCACCGGCAATGTCATCGAGATAGGAACCAAGTACGGCGCTTCAACGTGGTTCTGGTTCGACACTCCGACGCCCCCAGAACTCCAGGCAACGATCCAGATGAGGTACGGAGTTGCGCCCGCCGACTACCAAACCCAGTTCAGCAAGCTGGCACCATCCATTCCACAAAGAGGTTCCCGTGAGCAACGCACGGTTTATCACATGGAAGGAAATGCCGATACGGGCTTCTTCTATGTGGCGTATCCACGCAAGGGCGACGAGGCACCACCGACCTGCACGCGGCTGGCGCCAGGCTGCTTGAAGATCGTCACGGCCGAAGCCACCGACTACGTGTTTGTCGGCGACGCTCCCTTGGATTTGAGCCAGGAGGGCGTGGTCTTCACGGGCAAGGCCGGCGCCGTGCGCGTCTTTCGCGACCATGTCGTCTTCTGCATGAACAGCGGCACCGGGAACATCGGATATAGAGGTCATATCCTCAGCGGCAGCGGCCCCTTTGAACGCAGCGTGCCCACCGACAGGCTGACTGCTGGCACCGTCGAACTGGGCGGAACGCCCAAGACCATCCGGACGGTCGAAATCGGCCAGGGGATTACTGTGCGAGGCGAGGGACCGTTCAAGGCGGCGCTGGAGGGCAACGTGATTCGCATCCATACCGAGGGGCGTGCGCGGCACTTCATTGTCGAGCCCTTCCCCGGTTGGCTGATGAATCCCCAGTTCACCATCGACGGCCAGGAATGGCTCTGCTTCCCCGGCAGCGCACGTGGCATCAAGGCGAACCGGGAGGGCCGGAATGTGGGCTGCATTCTCTCGACTCTGGACGGGACGCACCGCCTGGAACTCCGCCAGCGCGTCTGGGTGCGTCCATGGGACTGTGGAATGCCCACGACCGTGGAGGCCAAGAGATGAGACTCCTAAACATGGTCCTCCTGGTGGTCGGTGTCGCCGCTGGGCTTGCGCCCAGGGTGATGGCTGCAGGCACCGTCTTCTATGTTGCAGCGACCGGCAACAACGCGAATCCGGGCACCCGGGAGCAGCCATGGAGGACGGTTCAGAAGGCTGCGGAAACACTTCAGCCCGGCGACACGGTGCTGATTCGTGGCGGTGTTTATCGCGAGAACGTGCAGCCCTCGCGCGGAGGCACCAGCGAAGCTGCGCGCATCACCTACAAAGCCTATCCCGGTGAAACACCTGTTCTGAGCAATTCGGAGCAGATCACCGGATGGACCGACGTCGGCCACCGTTTCCTGCGGCTCGGTGTGCATCACCTGAGGACCACCAGGCCGAAGCCCAGCCCAGGGCACACTGAAGAAGCGGATTCGCGGATGCCTGGCTGCGGCGATCTCGCCCTTCGCATTCATGGACGCGTCCACCGACATCTGCATGTTCGACTGGCCTGAGCAGATCCAGATGTCGCCCAGCATCACGTCACGGACCTCCGCAGTCTGTGGGCCAGTGATGGCCATCGTGTGTGGACCACCGGCCGGCAAAGCGCCCAGCCTGATCAGCCACTTGCCCTGGGCGTCGGCGACCCCAGTCGCTGACTTGCCGGCCAGGGTCACCGTCACTTTCTTGCCCGGTTGTGTCCAGCCCCAGATGGCAGCCGCCACGTCTCGCTGTAAGACCATGTGATCCGTGAACAGCGGATGCAGAAACGGTTTGCCCGCGGCCGCACCCTGCGCCAACGGCGTACCCGCGAGCGCCGTGAACAGGAAGGCCAACACGACGATCCATAGCCGTCCGCCGCAAGACCGCAGCAGCGCGATCCATGACAGCAAGATGCCCGGCTTCTTCCGCGTTGTTCTCATGCTCATGCCTGAGCTTCTCCTTAGGGCGTGTGCGATGGCCCACCCAGTATCAGGAACGAGGAGAGTATCAGGCAGACCGCCGCCACCTGCGCATCCGCCAGGTCCTGATTGGTCCTGACGACCATGCCAGGACCCTGGACACATAGAAAGCGTGAGCCTGCCTGTGCGAGCACCATTGCTTCATGGGCGCTGCCAGTGACTCGATAGGTCGTCGAGTCGGCTGTGCGTATGTTTCCAGAGATGACCGGGTCAGTCGTCAGGCGCCATTCCGGGTTCAGATCCGCCTCAGCGAGGCATTGCCCTGTGCGCCGATCAACCACAACAAATGCCGGGGCCATTTCGAGTTGGATCTCCTCACTGTGCATCCGCACATTACTGCCATGGCGTGCCAGTGTGTATAGGACTCGATCGCCCGCCTTGAGATAGTGGGTCCCGCCGATGAACCATGTTCCCGTCCAGGCTGCAACCTGGTCGGGCGTCCGGCTCGAAACAGACGCGGCCGTGGCGGCCTTGGCCCGTTTGCCATGGACAAAAAGTCGGACAAAACGCAAGGACGTCAGAATGCACGTGCTGCACAACCAGGCCCACGCATAGATACGCCCAATCCACCGCAAAGCGTTTGGTTTGGGCATGGACCGCAGCGGTTGGGTCCCGTGGCCGAGGCCGACCCACGCCACGGTGACTGCAAATGCAACAAAGAGAGAGAACAGAGAGAAGAACAGCGCATTCTGCGCATACGTTATCGCAGTGGGCTGTTGCTGCGCGCCGGGCATCGGGGTCGTGGTAGAGGCTCGGCTGAGCATGCGGTCAGTCTACCCCAAGCACTCACGGAGCGAGCCATCCGGCAGTGTATAATGCGGAGGGTTCTCTGTAATGGGCGGGCCAGCAGGGGGCATGTCGTGGCCGGTTCCCGTGTCCTTGCCGAAAGATCTTTGCCCTCGACCCCTACAGACCCTTCACTCGCACCATAGCGATTCCCACCGTCACTGCGCGGGCGCGCCTTCGATCACCAGGATGTCGTAGATCTCCAGCCGGGGCACCGTCGCGCGCGCGACGCCGTTCTCGTAGTTGAAGGCGACCGGCCGGCTGCCCGGCTCGAGCACCATCTTCGTCGGCCGAACGGTTGTGCGGATGTTCACGGTGAGCGGTCCGACCGGCGAGATGGATTCGAGGATAGGCTCCTTCTGATGCGGGCCGGAGGTGTTCACGAGGTGCACCTGGAGCTTCCCGTGGTTGCGTGCCAGTGATACGTCAACGTCCGATGAGCCCTGCACTTCGACAATCGGCATGGGGAAGAGCCGCCGGACAAGGTCGTTGGCAAACTGTCGCGTGAGCGGGTCGGGCGTGGCAGCGTACTGCTGGCCGATGCTGAAGAAGGTGGCGGCGATCTTCCCCTTGCCCAGTGGAGCGATGCCGGCGGCAGGTTGCGAAGGCGAACTGGCGTCGTTCGTGGCATGGAGCTGGCCGAAGGGCTGAGCCTGCTGCCCCAGTTTCGCAGTCTGCGCCATGCCCTTGGCGGGCGTGAGTGAGCCGTTGTGGGCCAGGTAGCGCGGCTCGGATCTCGGCGTGCCTTCCAGCCCGACGCCGAGCTCCGCCTGAAACATCGCTGCGGAAGCGGGCCCAATCAGCAGCAGACTGCCACCGGCCTTCACATAGGCGACGAGCTCGTCTCTGAACTTCGGCTCCAGGTAAGTCCATTCCGGCACCACGATGAGCGGATACCGCTCCATGCGGCCGGTCAGATGATGTTCCCCGAGCACTTCAACGGACAACTGGTTTTCGAGCAGCGCTTGGAGCACGCCACTGACTCGTGAGAGGTCGCGAGGGAACAGCCCGTTGATCTGACGGTAATGGGCCGCCGTGGAAAGCAGCAGCGCAACCTGCGGAACGGCTTCGGCGTGATGGCAGATCGCCTGCCGCGCGCGGCAGAATTCTGCCACTTCAGCCATGGCAGGCATCTGCTCGTCAAAGATGGATCCGTCGCGCTTCTGCTTGAAATACGCTTGGAATCCGCCGCCCAGCGCCAGCACGATGGCGGCTTCGCGCTGCAACTGCACGGCGCTCTTCTGAGTGGCGCCGCCCTGGCCGGGCTGGCGGGTGAAGCTCCATGCCATCAGGTCCCACGGCTTGCCCTGCCGGGCGAGGTATCGCGCTGATAGCCGCGCCGAGTTGACGCTGTCCTCGGGCGAATAGTCGCCGGACAGGAAATCCACCGGCGCGTTGACAGGTTCGGCCATGTGATCGGTGTAGGCCCAGTTGCTGCAGATCTGGAAGTCCGGGTGTGTCCTCTTCACCTCGGCAATGTAATGCCGGAGGTAACCGCGGAACGCCTGACGGTGAAACTGAAGGAACTCAAACCAGTTTGCCTCGCCGGGCTTTCGCGGCACGTTGGTGATCCCGGTGGCCTCGTGAAATGCCTTCAGCGCCTTCTCGCTGTAATCCGGTACGGTGGCCCAGCATTCCCCGTCCACCCATACGCCATCCACGCCGTACACTCCGGCCAGCTCCCGCAGTTGGGGAATCAGCAACTCGTCGGCATACGGGCCGAAGGGAGACGTGATCCTGTCGTTTCGCTTCCCATCGGGATTGACGGCGGCCCACTCCGGATGCCGGATGATCGCCTCAGCATCCCAGATGCCGGAGTAATGCATGTAAAGCGCGACGCCGCGCTCGGCGGTGACGTCGCGCCAGATGCGCAGCGGATCGCCGACAAAGCCTGTCGCGGGATTGCCGACTTTGGTGGGATAGCTGCACATTCCGCGGTGGCCCTTGCAGTCAATCTGGAGATAGTCCGGCCGGACGAGGTTGATGATGTTCTCCACCATCGGCCGCGTTGTGTTCTTGCCGATTTCCTTGCAGTCCGGCCCGGCGTGAAAATCGAAGTGAATGCCCAGGAAGCTCTCGGCCCGCTTGAGCCTCTGGGGTGCCTCGGCTGAAAATGTGGAATTGGCCAACCCGACCAGCGCGAGCAGGAGCGTGAAGAGCGTTATCTGTGTCCGATTCCGATGCGTTTTCATGGCGACGGGCCTCCGATTTGCCGTGGCGCTGAGCGCAGGATGCGCTTCCGGCTCCGACCAGAGCATACCCCGCATCGAGTGCGACCACCAACACCGCACGCGCGATGCCGCTCCTGCGATCTGATCAACCGTCCACCACAAAGCGGCCATTCGCGAACACCAGACCGCCGCCGACGCCAAGGGGTGTCGTTACGCTCGAATTCAGCGGGCGAGAGGCCCTTGTGGCGGCTACTGAAGTTGGTCAAGAGCGATTCCGCCCAGCCTCCCGCTGCGGCCGGCTAGCCGGCTTGCCCGTCAGGAGCAGGCCCAGGAAAGCGGCATCAGAGAAGCCTCCGCGTTCACCTTTGGCCAATGCCTCGAGGATCCCGGTGGCTTGTCGAACCACTACCAGGCCCAGCTTCCGGCTCACGTACAGCCTCTGCTTGCCCGCACCGGCCGCGAAGACCAGATCATTGAGTTCCGCCGGCGCGCCCTGTGCATCCGCCGCGTTCAGCACGGGATTGGCCAGGCGCTGCCCCAGCGTGACCGGCCGGTTCATCCACCAGCTCATCCCATAGACGGGGTTTGCCGAGCTGGGGCGGAAGCACTCCTCCAGCAGATCGGCGTCTAGAACCTGCTTGCCTTCCCACTGGCCCTTCTGGCAAACGAGTTGTCCGTACTTGGCCCACTCGCGGGCGGTGAGGAGCGCGCCCGAGGGCATGTGAGGCTGGCCATCGCGGCCTTTGCGCCAGGACCCGACCTTCAGGCCGATCGGTTCGAAGATGCGCTGCTGGAGGTACTCCAGCGGCTCAAGCTTCTTGGGGGCCAGCTTCCGCCGCATCAGCTCGCCGAAAATCTGGAACGGTACCGGTCCGTACATGAACCGCGTTCCCGGCTCGGCGACCGCCTCCACCTTGATCGCATCCGCGTATTCCGGCGGCCGTCCGATCTGGCCGCCGGGAATGCCGCTGCACAGGCTCAGGAGTTGCCGGATGGTGATCCGGCTTCTTCGCGGATCGTCTTTCCACTCCGCGATGGTCTGGCAGACCGCCTCGTCCAGATTCAAAAGGCCATCCTGGGCGGCAGCGACGGCCATGGCTCCGCAGAAGCTCTTGGTGCCGCTGGCCAGCTCATGGGGCCGGTCGGGACGCCCACCGTTGGGGTAGTCTTCGAAAGCAACCTTGCCCTCCACCATGGCAAGCATCGAGATGCCCTTGTTGGCCGCGCTGTACTCGGCGGCGAGCTTGGCATGGTCGGGGTCCAGTTGAAACGAGGCCGGATGAGTTGTCGGTTGATCTGCCCGCGGGATTCGCGCGGAGGCAAACACGTCGGCCGTCGCACAAGCCGCAGAGAGTCCTGAGAGAAACCGGCGGCGCGTCATTTCTAGCGACATGATTTCAACCTCCTCAATCGGCTGCCTGCGATAATAGCGTCATGCCAAACGCGGGTGTTCTCGCACTCACTGGGCGGCATTTTATCCGAAAGGGTCTTTGAGTGCCGCCTCCATCCGTTTTCCCCAGGCCATTTGACTCGGAACCTCTTGAGACGATTGAAGCATTGCCCAGGGAGCACCTCAACGACAAAAACGCGTTGAAACGTGGTACGATCGGGAAAGGAGAGCGGCTCGCAATGCCGCCAACGATACATAACTTCCATCGCGTTTTCTCGGATGGAAGCTGAAAGTCAATTTAAGGAAATGGGAAAGGCAATGAACAAATCACAGATCACACGTCGGAGTTTTCTGGGCACTGCCGGCGCCACCGTTGGGGCATTCACGATCGTGCCTCGCCACGTGCTGGGGCAGGGCCAGAGCCCACCGAGCGAGAAGCTGAACATCGCCTGCATCGGCCTGGGCTGGCCAGGGTGCAAAGATGTCGATGCTCTGGCCTCCAGTGACAACATCGTCGCCTTCTGCGACGTGGATTCCGCCCGCGCCCCCGAATTCCGCAACAAGTATGCCAAAGCCAAGAACTTCGTGGACTATCGCAAGATGCTCGACGAGATGGACAAGAGCATCGACGCCGTCATCGTCGCCACGCCCGATCATACCCACGCGGTGCTGGGCATCGGCGCCATGAAACGCAGTAAGCACGTCTACTGCGAGAAGCCCCTGGCCCACTCCATTGGCGAAATCCGCGCCATGATGAAAGTCGCCCAGGAGCACCAAGTCATCACCCAGATGGGCAACCAAGGCCACTCCTCCGATTCCATTCGCCTCTTCTGCGAGTGGATCTGGGATGGCGCCATCGGCAATGTGCACACGATCCAAGCTGGCTGCAGCGCAATGAACACCGGCATCGACCGCCTGGCTGAGATCAAGAACCGGCCGCCGGTGCCCGCGAATCTCAACTGGGACCTCTGGCTCGGCCCGGCGCAGGAGCGACCCTATCATCCGGCCTATCTGCACGAAAGCTGGCGCGGCTGGGTGCCCTTCGGCGGCGGCACCATCGGCGACTGGACCTGCCACGTCATTGATCCGATCTTCTGGGCGCTCGACCTGGGCGCTCCATCCTCGGTTGTGGCAGAAGCCAAAGATTACGACCCCAAGACGCAGGCCGATGTCTTCCCCAAAGGCGACGTCATCACCTATCAGTTCCCCGCCAAAGACACCGCGCACGGCAAGCGTGGTCCGGTCTCGGTCATCTGGCACGGTGGCGCCGAACGCATTCCCCGCCCCGAGGGACTCGAGGTCGATCGCCAGCCCGTAGACACCGGCGCCATCGTCTATGGCGACAAGGGCGCCATCATGTACGGCTCCCACGGGGCCGGCGGCGTCCGCATCATTCCCGAAGCCAAGATGCGTGACTACAGGAAACCCGCTCCCACCCTCCCGCGCATCCGCGGCGGCGGCCATGAACAGGACTGGGCACAGGCAGTCAAGTCCGGCAGGAAGGCCGGCTCCGATTTCTCCTATGGCGGCCCGCTGACCGAGATCGCTCTGCTGGGCGTCATCGCCATCAAGATGCTGGGCACGAAACTTCAGTGGGATGCCCAGAGAATGCAGTTCACCAACTGCCCCGAAGCCAATCAGTTCATCGACCCGCCGTATCGGACCGGGTGGAGCTTGTAGCGCGTGATGGCAAAGGAGAGTGAACATGCGGCAGCTCAGGTCTTGCCGTAGTTGGCCTCGGGGATAGCCATGAGAGTCGTACGATGGATCTGCGCTGTTCTGTGTTCTCTCGGCGGTGAGGGTTTCGGCGCGGGACTGGTTTTCATATTGGTCACCCCCCATAGCATCGCGGCATCAATGCGCTACCGGCGACAACGTGATGCCGATCTGGGCGCGAGGGTGCCGCTTTTCGTCAAAGGTCCGACAGTCCTCGCCCTTGACGCTGAGGGACTGGGCAAGAGTAACGTCGCCATTTCGACGCCGGTGCATTGGATTTCCGCCGCGACGTTCCTGGCCAGCGATGGCGGCGTGCATCCGGACACGGTCGTGCTGCATGTCGCGAACGAGGCGGCGCGGGTGTTGTCGCTCTCTTCCGTGCGACTCTG
This sequence comes from Planctomycetota bacterium, assembly GCA_026693085.1. Lineage (GTDB taxonomy): Bacteria > Planctomycetota > Phycisphaerae > Tepidisphaerales > Tepidisphaeraceae > JAPLNB01. Next base: position 14,442 of record JAPLNB010000197.1, read on the forward strand.
GCTGCCCAAGGAGGGCGCGACCTGGCAGACGCTATGGCCGCAGCCGCCGATGCGGGTGGTCACCGAAATTCCACCGCGCGACAACGGCTTTCTCAAGCTGCGTACGAACAAGCTTCCGCTTACTTATGTTGCGATCGAAGCTGTCACGAACGTTGGACCGGTCTGGGCACACCTGCGTATCAAGCGAGAGACCTTCGACATCAGCGGCGGCTGGGTGGGCGGCAATCTGACCAGCGAGCCGTATCTCAGGTTGCTGCACCATCTGCACGTCAACACTGGACACTTCGACAACGCCCCCGGTTACGCGGACAACCCAGTCCTGTACGACCGCTATCCGCTGCGGCTGTTCAACCGCCTTTGGCCGCTGGAAAAGTGGGACGCGGAGGCAAGGCGTATCCATCGCTTTCGTCCGCCAAATGGCGGGCGGACACGGCGGCGGCGCTGCAGCAGGTGATCCGGCACATGCAGCAATCCGATTATGGTCAACACCTGTTTGGATACATGATCACGGGATTGATGAGCGAGGAGTGGTATCACTGGAGCATCCACACCAATGAGCTGGGCGACTACAGCCCACACGCGTCGCCGAGGTGCTGGTTGTGTCCGACGAGGCATCCAATGCCTACGCCACGTTCGAGAGTGGCTTCCTCCAGCAAACGCTGCAGCCGGCGCAGGTGCAGTTGGCGAAACTGGGAGCGCCGCACGATTCGATTCTCGTAGACGATCTTGAGCTGGCAGACGCGGATCGGTACAAGCTCGTCGTTGTCCTGAACTGTTTTCATCTGACCGTGGGCCAGCGCGACCTCATCCGTCGTAGGTTGCTCAACCGAGGCCGCTGCGTGCTGTGGTGCTATGCCTCCGGGCTGTTCGATGGCGAGCGGGCGTTTGTCCAGACGATGCGGGATTTGTGCGGTCTGAAGCTGGAAGTAGCGAAGGACCCAACGCCTGTGCGGGCGCGCATAGAACTGACTGGGGCCTTCGATGGGCTCGATCACCTTGGCCGGAGGCTCGTCGGGCATGAGCACGTGTGGACCAGGGCCGTCTCTGCCATCGATCCGGATGCCACCACGCTGGGCATTCGCGAAGGCACGCGCGAAGTCGCGCTGGCGATCAAGCCCATGCCGGGGTGGACTTCGATCTATACCTGGAACCCGGTGTTGCCCGCGGCAGTGCTGCGCGTCTTCGCTCGCCGCGCCGGCGTGCCTATCTACAACGACCGGGACGACACGCTTTACGCCAGCCGCAGCTTCCTCATTGTGAACGCCGACGGGGCAGGCCCGCGCGCGCTGCGTTTCCCATCCCCTGCGGATGTGTTCGACCCGTTCGTCGGTAGGCTGCTGGCCCGCGGCACGACACAGTATGATCGTGAGCTGATCGACAAGGAGACGCTGATCGTTCGATACCGGAGGACCTGATGCAACTGCAACGGACCGTATTGATCATTGTCGCGGCCTTGGCCGGGTGTTCGGGCCGCGCGATGGCGGCAGCGACGGAGCGACCCTGGTTCGAGCGATCGCTGGTCGGGATGGAGATTGGGCCGACGGGCGCGCAGTTCGGCTACAGCGACGCAAAAGATGTCCGCTATTGCGCGCGCTTCGATGGCCGCGAGATTGTCCGGCACGCCATCGCCGCGCACAGCGAATATCTTGTGCTCTGGGTGCACGATGGCGATTACGCGTACTATGACTCGAAGCTCCTGCCCAAGGCCCCGGGTCTCGGCAAACGCGACCCTCTCCGCGACGCGATGGACGAGGCCCGCAAGCACAAGCTGCCGCTGATTGCATACTGCGTGGTCCAGCAGGGCGGACATTTCTTCAAGGCTCATCCGGATTCCTGAGTTTCCAGGGCGCGCACAAGGCCTGCGTCCTGGAGCATCTGCAATTCGGCGTGTTGCTCGATGAGAACGCATCGGCGGATGCACTGAAGCGGTTCCCGGTCGTCTGTGTGGCAAACGCGGCGATTCTGTCAGAGAAGGAGGTCTCGCTATTTTGACAATACGTCGAGGAAGGTGGCAAGCTGCTGGTCACGGGCCAGAGCGGCCAGTTCGACCGCATGGGCCGGGCGCTTACCCAGTCGATGCTCAGCAACCTCATCGGCGCCAAGGCGACCGGACGGCTTGAGTCGATGGACAACTGGGTGCGGCTCGCACCATCGCCAGACCCCCTTTCCAACGCGCTCGGGTTGGAAATCGCGCATGCTCAGAAAGCCACCGACAGCGCCGAGGCATCGGGACAGCCGCCCTTCCTGGTCAAGGGACCCGCCACGATCTACGAGCCGACGACGGCGCGTACGTTTGGCCGGATGCTCAAACCCCACCGCACCACGCGCCAGGAGAACCGGCTGGACCTGACTGTCTCCGACATTCACGAGGTGGTTCTGATTCGCTACTGAGCCA